>DNWZ01000108.1 GCA_003506095.1 Planctomycetaceae bacterium
AACGGCTTTTGCGTGGTGAGCGAACGGCACCTGGACCACATCCTTCGCCGCGCGGCGGACTGGTACAATCATCGCCGTTGCCATTCGGCCCGAGGGAACCTGCCGCCGGTTCGGGACAGCGACGATCCGCCGGCCGTTGATTTGAAGAAGCACAGGGTCGTTTGCGATAGCGAGCTCGGCGGGCACCTGAAGTCCTATCGGGCTGCGGCGTGAGAGAACTGAGCGTACCTGAAACCGATTGACTTTGGAGTATAAAAAGATTTTTGACAGGGCGGCCTTTTCCAGCCAACTATCGACTTTAGAAAAATCCGTGGTCCACATTGATTCGCTAGGCACTGTTTGTCACTTAATCCATGAACTTTTCCAATTCCAATTCAAATGTGAAAAGTAGCGGTCCGGGGCGTTTTAGCAATTTCACCTCTGATGTCGTACCACCTGCAAACGGCGCCCACGCCGACAGTACGGATCCGTTGGAGATCTCGCTCGTTTCTCCCGTCGCACCATTCCTTTGGCCCGAGACCCGAGTACTTAATCGCTCGTATCGCTACGATTGCGATCCTGTATTTGATAGCGAGCTTAACGATGTAAAGACAATCTTTGGTATTGTTCATAATCTGACATGTGAAGGCGTGGACTGGATCGCCGGTAAGATCCGTGCTTTCGATAATCTCTCTTTTTTCTTGATTGTTGCAGTCTATCCGGCATGTTCGACAAATAGTGATGTCTTGAGTTCGTTGTTGCGTCATGCCCAGAGAGATCATACTAGACTGAAAATACGATTGAAGTTTTTGCAGCGTGGCGAGGATCGTGTTACGACCAATCTGTGCATTGTCTCCGAAAGCGGATCGAGCAAGATGGTTGTGATGCCAACCGGAAATTTCTCGCTCAGTTCCACATCGACTGACTTTTTGCATATTTGCTTTGCAACGGACACCGCACTGCATCACCAATTCACGTCCTGGTTCGATTACCAATGGGCGATTGGTAAACTCCTGAATGAAGCCAGCGCAAATATGCCGGATCTTATTCCCGCCGTCGGTGATCCTGAAGCTGATCGCGAATGGATAGCCTACCTGACTTGCATGGAAGAACAGCAATCGACTATCAGCATCGATGCGGAAACAGGTGACGTCATTGATGCCGCGGGCAATCGCGCGAAATCAGTCTTGGATGAAGCCAAAGTACCGCGCCCCAGTATTGCGATGGTCCAGGTCGGCAAAGTTTTGCACCAAGGTTCGCTGGCTACAATTGACAACTCGTCACGAGTCGGTCCGTTAGATTGTCCGATCAGCGCGGAGCTGTTTGGTGTCGACGCTGACAGTCGTACAGGAACCGTTTCGAGAGAAACGAAGTTTCGCGTATCTGCAATCGACGATAAGACGCTCAAGAAGCTGGAATCGTTTCGGAAGCGAACTCGTGAACTGCTTAACAAGATGAGCTATCCACTAGCCGACGGTGCACGCTGGGTACCCCATACAGTTCGGCCGCTGCTGGAGCAAGAGCTTGCACGCGTCAACGAAGAAGGCAAAACCCTTCTCGGCGACACGGTAAAGGGTGATGTCAATGCCTTTGTTGAATCCAAGAGGCATGCGGTCACTGCCGACGCACAAAATCAATACGCCGAAATGCACTCAGGGAAAGCCATCCCCAATGAAGCCGTCGAAAGAATCCTTGACGAGTTGAAGAAGCGTTTGCAAAGAGCGACCGGCGGAAAACTCCTACCGATGCTTTCGTTTCTTGACGTAAGAATTGCTACCGCGCCCGACTCGGATTGGTCGACCCAAGCATCGCAAGCGTTTCGATTCCTAGTTCACGTCGCCAAATATCCACGTGATTGCCTAACCGATCCGTTTTTCTTGCGTGGACTACGCATCGATCAAAAGGATTTGATGGCAGCGATGAATGTCGTCAGCGATTCGCTTGTTGATCGATATGTCAAGGAAGACAGCGGAGTCGATCTTGCCAGGGACCAGAATCGACTCATCGATATCATTCAATCCGCGGACGTTGACGATATCGTCAGATGCGAGGCACTGTATCGTTTAATGCGTAACGGAACGGAAGAACAGATCCAAAAACTTTTGGGCAACGCGGTCGAAAACGGCGCAGTCTAAATGAATTTCATCAGGGGGGAAGCGTGTCTAGATGAGTACAAGCCGTAGGGAGGTTCGAACGGCCGTCTGGTACAGTTTCCGGCGTTGCCATTCGGCCCGGCCCTCTGTGCCAACATGACTGAGACACTTGCCACCTTTTTAATTACTGTAGGCGGCAAGGAGTTTTGCGATGACCGAAGAAAATCATTCCCACACCAATCCCGAAGTCCTGGAAAAGCCTAGCCGACGCCGCTTTACCGCAGGCTACAAGTTGCGATTGCTCGATGAAGCCGAACGCTGCGCCGGCCAAGGGCAAATCGGCGAGTTGCTACGACGCGAAGGGCTGTACTCGTCGCATTTGACCAGTTGGCGGCGACAACGCGAGGCCGGTGCGCTCGACGCCCTGGAGCCGAAACCTCGCGGACGTAAGCCCAAGGCCAGCAATCCCGCCGCCAAGGAACTCGAACGACTCCGCCGCGAGAACCAAGGGCTCCGCGAACGCCTGCGCAAGGCCCAGACAATTATCGAGTTCCAAAAAAAGTATCCGAGGTCCTGGGGATCCCCCTGAGGTCCTCAAACAACGACGAACTGGCTTGATCGATGCAGTCCAAACCTTGGGCCAGGACGTGGGGGTTCGCCAAGCCTGCCAAGCACTGGGCGTGCCCCGCGGTTCGTTCTACCGGCATCGATCCGGACCAAACAACGAGAACCGGCCTGCTCGAACGCCCTCACCCAGGGCGCTCAGTGGCCAAGAGCGGCAACGGGTCAAAGACCTGCTGTACAGCGAACGTTTTGCCGATCAAGCACCGCGACAGGTATTCGCAATCTTGATCGACGAAGGGAAATACCACTGCTCCGTACGGACGATGTATCGCCTCTTAAACGAAGACCAAACGAATCGAGAGCGGCGCAACCAACTGCGGCATCCGAACTACCAAAAACCAGAACTGCTCGCCACCGCGCCCAACCAGGTGTGGTCGTGGGATATCACCAAACTACTTGGCCCGGAGAAATGGACCTATTACTACCTCTACGTGATTCTGGACATCTTCAGTCGCTATGTCGTGGGCTGGATGCTCGCCCGCGGCGAAAGTGCCGACCTGGCCTCGCGCCTGATTCGAGAGACGCTGACGAAGCAGAACGTCGGCGCAGCGCAGCTGATCATCCACAGCGATCGCGGGCCCTCGATGACGTCCCACAGCGTGGCGCAGTTGCTGGCAACCCTGGGTGTGACCAAGTCGCACAGCCGTCCTCACGTCTCGAACGACAATCCGTTTTCAGAAAGCCAGTTCAAGACGCTCAAGTACTGTCCGTCATTCCCGAGCCGCTTCGATGGGTACGAACATGCGTTGGGTTTCTGCCGCACGTTCATGCCCTGGTACAACGACGAGCACTACCACTCGGGCATCGGCCTGGTCACGCCCGCGATGCTGCACTACGGCCAAGCTCCCGAAGTCCTGGCGGCGCGGCAGCGCGTGCTGGAAACGGCCTATCGAGCGAATCCGGAACGCTTCGTCCGCGGCCTGCCGCGGATCGCAAAGCTGCCCACCACAGTCTGGATCAACCCGCCGAAAATCGAGCCGCTGGGCGAAGACGAAAAGGAAAGGCTTCCAGAGCCAAACTGTCCCTGGAAGCCTGCGGTGTCTTTGACGCACCCTCGTCCTGGCTATCCCTCGCCGAGTTGCGTCCCCGCAGAGCTCGACTCCGTTTCACCAGGCATTCAAAAGAATAATCCCCCGCCCACTTACCAGCAACCTTTGAACACCCGAGCCATGCCTTCAAAAATCCCGGGGGTTCGGGGGCAGGCCCCCGACGAAGACAACCTCGCCCGAAGCGAAATTTCCATTCACTAATTTCCGACCGCAAGTGTCTCAAAGTTATTGACACATTCCGCGGGGTAATCTGCCGCCGGTGCGAGACAGCGATGATCCGCCGGTCGTTGATTTGAGAAAGCAGCGAGTTGTCTGCGACAGCGAACTCGGCGGGCACCTGAAGTCGTATCGGGCGGCGGCGTGAACAGGAGTGACGTGCCTAAAACCTGCTGGTTTTTGACGCACGACATTTTAGACAGGACGGCCATGCACCCAGCGAAAGAGCATCTTGGCGAAGCTTTTTTAAGAAAATTTCTGGTTTTGCTGGCGCAATGATCAGCGTTTGGCCATTTAGCTGGCGTCAGGCCGTCACTCGCGGCTCTGTACCCGCATTAAGAAAAGAGGCCAAGCAATTTCAATCAGATTGGGGACCGGAAAGACCAAAAAGTGAATCATGTGCAACAGCGAGCTCGTCTAAAGCGATGAAGAAGCTCGCTGTGAGCGGGTGCAGTTTTTCCAAGAAGGTCTCTGGTTTTCGATGAGTTGACTCTCTTAGGCAGGGAAAGTTTCGTCGCGATTCCAAGCCAGCAAGGACAAATGCTGTCCCCGGCTTCCCATGCCGGTTGAGATATTGAGTATTCTCGACGTCTTTCGACTGGGAATTCCATCCCACGCATTCCCTACAGAGATGACGCCCATCGCGTTTGCGATAGCAAGCTGAATGGGGGGCTGGATTGGTAGCCCGCCACGAAGTTAGTCACTTGCCCGCCACTTAAGTTTCCGTGTACTTTATTTGCACTAAGGAAACCCGCCTATGGACGACTCGGTAATATTCTTGACTCTGCGATTCAATAAACTTGATGAGCGATTCACGTGTTCGCAACTTCAGCTCGCCCAAAAGCGATTTTATCGCACGTCGATTGCACACTGGCAAAATTAGGTGGCTTGCAAGTGTCTATGTTTTTGTACCGCAGGGATAATGAAAGGGGGTCGACAATGTTAATTGCCCGAGCTTCACGTTTTGTGAGATGGCTTATAATTCAGCCCAGGAAATTCTTGTGCCATCGCCATTCACCAGAGCTTGCGATTATCGCAAATCTTATACGACCGCTGATTTTAATCGCTATTCCAATTGCAGGGGCAAACGCGCAATTCGATCTTTGTCAAGATCGAGAATGGGTGGATTTCACGGGAAAACACAAAACGGTCGGCAAGCTAATTGCAATTGAAGAGGATCGTGTTGCACTCGCAACTAAATCGAGCAACAACGTAAAGGTCAAACTGCGCGATCTAAGCGAGAACGATAGTTCTTATGTAAAGGCATTTTTATCCATTCAAGACACATTAAAATCACGCGATGAGTCGATACGGATCCTGACAGACTTGGAAAGCGACCTCGCAAAGCTTGAATCGACGAGTCGCAATTCTGGTCCGCAAGCGATTGCGAGCCACAAAGTGCTTATAGCTGAAGCAGTAGATAAATTGACTGGTATGCATGACAGCGACAGCAATTTATTTTCTGGATTCCTGGGCGCGACTTTTTTATCGTTGGGCAAAGACCCTGTGGCAGGAAAAATTGGTAAAGCTGCGCCAGTTCAACTGGATCCGGGAAGTTTTCGGAGAGCATCTCGCTACCTTGAGTCTGCAATTGAACGGCTTCGGAATTGCGAAAAGCACTTTCCTGGCCAATACACGCCGGCCCTTTGTTCTGCTCTAAATAATTTCGCAGTCTTAAGTTTAAAATTGAGCCAGCCCAGCAGAGCTGCGAGCCTACTAGGCGAGGTTTGCCTTCAGTCAGAGGTAAGTCACATTGCTTCGCTACACAATGCGAAACTGCTCTTAAAGCTTGGGGCCGAAAAGAAATCGATATTCGCGCTAAAATCTTCGCAAATAAAAATGCTCAAAGATGCGACCGCAAATGCTAGCGAAGAGGAGCATGGGCTACCATTGCTATTTTTGTATTCACTGGACTTTGATGGCTCTACTTCGGCGAATAAACCGCCTTCGGGCCAAGGCATGAACGCTTTAAGTCAACTGAGAATTAGGCCTGAGCACTCGTGTTTTGTTTGTAGCGGCAAAGGGATTGTTTCGTGCCGAAGCTGCGCGAACGGCGTTGTCAACACATCAGTTCTCAAGCAAATTGGCGTAGATCCCAGAACAGGTCGGCCAATCACAGTTTCAGTTCCTGCAGCGACCGCCTGTGGTCCGTGCAGAGGTAAGGGCTTTTTTAAGTGTACATTCTGCGATGGCGGCCAAATCTGATTTTCAATCTGGAAGTTTATGGAGGCGTCTCCAATGCTGAAGAATACACTCGCTATAATGCATTGACGAACTGTCAATAAAACCTGAGCAACTGATTAATTAGACAAGTTACTCGAGTTTTCAGGCCAAGCAATTCGCAGCAAGCCCTGAAATTAGAAGAAGCTTTTTGACCTGCGTTCAGCGTCGTATTTCGTATGCCCAAGCTGAGCAACGGCAAGTCGACGGCAAAGAGAATAGGGGGTATAAACAATAGCCAAATGGGCTTTAATGTAAGTTGGCTTCCGTATCGCTTCTGCCACTAGGCATGTCTTGGAGATTTATATTCGTGGCAGTTTCAGACTCTAACCAATTGACATTGCTTGCACAGGTTACGTGCCCGCATTGCTGGCATGTCTTCGCTCCTGAAGAATCACTTTGGATTTCGGAGCACCCTGATCTTGTCGGTGATGCGAAGCTCGGATCGGATTTCGCACAGCGATTCCTCCCCTCTCGATTTTCGGTTGAGGGAGATGCGATCGATGCCGCCGGCTACCGGGCAACCAGGATGGCATGTCCCAATTGTCACCTCGAAATAGCTCGCGCCGCGTACCAGATCCCAGCTCTCTTTTACTCCATTCTTGGCGCACCAGCCTGCGGAAAAAGTTATTTTCTTGCGTCGATGACTTGGCGGTTGCGACAGCTGTTGCCGCAATACTTTCAGGTTACGATGAACGACGCAGATGCTCAGTCTAACGCACGATTGCATCAGTACGAAGAACAGCAATTCCTTAACCCCGACCCTGACCAATTAGTTTCTCTGGCGAAGACAGAAACACAGGGTGACCTTTACGACCGAGTAACAATGGGTGACCATTCGGTGACGTTGCCTCGCCCTTTTCTGTTTACCTTGCAACCAACCGCTCGGCACCCCAATTACTCGCGTTCCAGAACCGTTTCTCGCGTTGTTTGCCTCTATGACAATGCGGGTGAAAGTTTTCTCCCAGGCGCTGATACGGTATCCAGTCCGGTGACCCGCCACTTAGCCCTTTCGGCTTGCCTGTTCTTTTGTTTTGATCCGACGCAGGATCCCCGATTTCGCCGGGCTTGCGAAGGAAAAAGTACCGATCCGCAAATGGTTGCTCGAGCCTCGCGACTCGATCGTGAAGCGAGCGTGCGACAAGACACCATTTTGCTAGAGGCGATTCAACGGGTGCGCCGGCACGCAGGCTTGCGGGAAGACCAGCTGCACCAACGTCCGATGGTGATTGTCGTCACGAAATGGGATAGCTGGAAAAACCTGCTTCCCGACCTGCCCAACGATGCCCCCTATTTCGATATCGCCGGGCAACCGCTACGAACACTGAACCTCGACCGCATCCGTCACGTCTCGGATCGTCTCGAGTCGTTACTTCGAACGCTCTGTCCGGAAATCGTTGCGGCAGCACAGGGCTTTGTTCAAGACCTGACCTTCATCCCGGTAAGCGCGACTGGTCGCGGCCCGGAACGCGACCCGACGACCGGTTCACTCGGTATCCGACCGCGTGATATTGAACCATACTGGGTCGAAGTCCCGATGTTGTACGCGATCAGCCAATGGGCACGCGGGCTAATCGGGACTCAGCAAATGATCCCGGCTGGACGGAACGCAGGGGCAAGCCCCCTTTCCGGTTCGAACGCCGGGTCGGATCGTCCCCGCTCGGAGAATCAGTGATGAGTTTCGAACTGCTGTACACGAGCGCTCCGGCGGGACTGAAGCCAGGAACGCGAGGTTTCGCGACCGTGCTCTGCACCGAGGGGATTCCTCCCAATGTCGCTCAGCGACTCGAATCGCTATCGGGCTACCGCCATGTCTTCTCGACGCAGGACCCGCAGGCTACGGAGAATCCTGTTTGCTACTCTCATTTACGAGTGCCGATCGCAGGTAGGCCAATATCCGTCCTCTCTCGAATCGCCGCCTATGGTGTCGATTACAGTGGGCGCACCAATAAGATCGCTCATCACATCGTTTTGGAATCAGAGGAACAGGTCGAGGCCGGTCCAGCTTGGCTGCTTCGACAACCTCACCTCCTGAGGCACGACTGGGACCGATCGAATCGGGTGATTCCTCAAGGCCCGGTGATACCGATTGGCAAATCACCTTTGCAAATCTGCGAAACCTGGCGGAAAGTCACAGGCGATGCCGGCTGGGGTGGAGCCGTTGCCGATGCGTTTGCCAGCATCAATCGCAAGGCGGTGTGGATCATTTTTCGGATCGACCAGTCGACGCATCTACTCCCAATGATCGAGGAGGCACTGGCGTTCCTTTCAGCCAACGAACGTTGGCAAGCGACATTCAGTACGTACTACACCAACCTGCCACCCGAAGTCGATTGTCGCCTCCGCTGCGTTGTCGCTGGCAGTGAAGAAGCCAAGCTAGCTCCCGCGAGGGGGCAAGTTATTGACATCAGCAAAACGCTTCCCCTCGCTCCGGCAGGCACGCGGGTCGAAGCAGCACGCACAGGTGTCTTTCACCCGGTGGTGGCAGGTCGGTCAGCTGTGCCCCCAATCGGTCCAGCATCTCTCAGCACCTCACCACTGGTCCTTGCCGAAGAGCAAACCGAGTCACTCTGGCCAGACGAATTGCAACCCGGCCCCCCCACCATTCGTCAACGGCCAGACATGCCACCCGCCGTCAAGACCTCAGACAGCGGATTACCTCCCAAGATTCCCAGCGCGAAGCACGAATCAAGTGGCAAACATCGCTTCGCGGCCATGTTCGTCGCTAACGGAATGCTGATCGGCTCGCTCTTTATCATTTTACTGTTGGCAGCAATCTTAATTCCTATAGCCTATCAACACTCAACTTCGATTCAACAACTCGCTTCACCAAAAGCGATGAATGGTGGAGTGGCAAATGCAACAGATCACCAGATCTTAGATCCAAACAGCCATACTGCTGATCGCAATGGCAATACATCGGCGGGCGAGATTCCCCAAATGCCGCAGGAAGTACCGCCCCCTGAGCCT
>DNWZ01000849.1 GCA_003506095.1 Planctomycetaceae bacterium
GCTCGACCAATTCGCTGTCAAACTCACCGATCTTCTCCGCTGCAATCGGCGCGTGATACTCAAACGCATAACGACCGCCCAGATCGACCGCCGACGTCACCAAACATTCATCCATCGGCAACGTGAAGTGGCCATAGCGACGAATCCCCGCACGATTGCCCAGCGCCTGGTCGATCGCTTGTCCGATCGCGATCCCAATGTCTTCGGAAGTGTGATGCCCATCGACCTCCAGATCGCCATCGGCATCCAACTGCAAATCGATCGCCGAGTGCTTGGCGAACAGATCGAGCATGTGATCCAAGAAGCCGATCCCCGACCGCCGCGTCCCTTGCCCCGTGCCATCCAAGTCCAACGACAACCGGACATGAGTCTCGTTGGTCTTGCGATCGATCGTCGCCTTTCGGGTCATGGTTTCAATTTCCGGCCTCGCCAGGCCTCAGGAGTGCTAGTAACGGGTCAATGATCAGTTTGAAAAGGTAACCGAGCAGCCGATGGTCCGAAAGCACCGGTTTGACGCAAGCAAGAATCAGCGCCATCGCCGACCAGCACGTCAGTGAATGCTGGTGTCCAGGCTTCAGCCGCCAAGTACAAATAAGTGGCTACGGGCATTCTACTATCTTAAGCTCTCCTGATCGGCTAAAGCCTATACACCAGCGGATGCCGTCAAGCACGATTGGGCAAAGTCCGGTGGTACGCTACCGTCAGGCATCGGATTATGGAACGTACCCCTATCACTTGCGACAACCAAACGAAGACTTTGAATCCATACACACCACCAAACGAAGTGGTTGCAGAGGCTCAGCCGAGTCAAAATCGCAGTACCAGAAAGCCGCTGGTAACGTTTGTCTTCGTCTCATTCGGAGCGATGCTTTTAGTCGGCTATCCGACTGCTGCCTCGCTTATTCCTGTGATTATCGTCGCGTCGTGTTTTGCGATGATTGCCACTTGGTTGGATTGGCGATATTCCCGCAAAAATTAAACAGGCGTGTCGACGGTTCCGTCTCTATCATCAACCGCATAGAAGACTGCAAGCCACACGGTCGGTTCGTCCGGCATGGTCCACTGAACGCGATGTTTTCGATGCGCCTTGATAAGAACATGGTCTCCCGGATTCATCTGCACCATTTCCCCATCATCAAACAACAGTTTCGCGCTCCCTTTGACCACCAATACCCATTCATGTTCCTCTTGGTCATACCAAAAGCCATCGGGACTGCACTGCCCGGTCGAAACGATCCGCTCGACACGAACCTGTTTGCTCTGCACCAAAATCTCCACCAACTCGCTCGGAAGCGACGCTGGGACATCAACAAGCAAGTTTGTGGAATTCTTGTGATTCATATCGCATTAAAACGTCACAGACGTTTCCTTATTTACCGGTTCAGCAAAAGTTCTGTCCGTAATCTGGCTTAATGGTACAATCCCGTTGCATCCATTTCTTGCTCGTCGCGGTCGTCTGGTGACTTTCATGCTAACAACCCTATTTCAGAAGCTGTTCCACGTCGCTTTACCCCTTTTCTGCGTCGGAGTGGTCTTTTCGCAAACGACTCGCTCGTGGGCCGACGACGTAACGCCCGCCACTGCTTCGCAAGCCGACGAATCGCCTGCGGAAGAAAAACAGCCCGATCAGCCAGAAACCAAAACCGAGGTCCATCCTACACTTGCTTATCAACTCCAAGATTCTCCGCTGATCTATCGATTCGAATTAATCAATCGGGTCGGGGCACGCGTCATGCGCACGATCGAAGGCAACATCACCTATTCTTTCACGCCAAAACAACAACGAACTTCGCGTATCGACACCGCCAACTCGCTGATGGTCAGTTTTCGCGGAACGCTCAAGGCAACGGTGCCTAGCGGAAACTCGAACGAACTGCCGTTATTCCAACTCGGTAATTTCACCATTTTCGAACGCTCAGAAACCGCCGGATTCACGGAACTGCAACCCAGCGGCGCGGTGATCCAGACAAACAGCCAAGGTCGCGGCATCGACGGGCTGCCATGGAGTTTTTCAACCTACCCGTTTCCCGAAATGCCCTCAGGCGATGCCAAGCACTGGACACTCAAGCATGAATTGGCGCTGGCCCGATCGAGCAAGACAAACTTGGCGTTGCATTTCAACGACAGACGATACGGCGTTCACCCGTTCCCACTCTTTGGCAGTCCATTCACACGGGCGACCGCGGCTTCATCGGCGATCACAGGGACGCTGACTTTAGATTACAAACGCGCCGAGCAAACGGAGTCCGAAACGGTGATCGAGGAGACGATCGACTTTGATGGCAAGAATCTTCAGCCTCAAGTTTATTTGACCGGCTCAGGTAAGATTCGCTTTGATCACAAAGCCGGGCTGGTCACTTCAATTGAGCGAAAGTTGATGGTTAAGTTCAAAGACGAAGCGAACGAAACCTCTTATCCGGTTGAAATCAATCTCAATCGTCTCGAAGGCGAAGCATTGCAGGCTTATCAGGCGGAGGAAAAGAAACGCCAGCAGCAAGCTCAACAGCGAATGGAGGAGCATAAGGCCAAGATGGATCAGGTTCCCACGCTGGCCGACCGTGATGCCGTGATCGAGTTGCTGAAAGATGGCGATGATCAAGCGGTTGAAACGCTGGTCAACAAACTGCGATTAGATAAGTCGCTGGGGGCGGATCAGGAAGTCGGTAAATTGATCTACTTGCGACTCTTTAAAACCCAGGCCGGTTTGTATTTGGCTGGCGATGTGATCAAGGTGCTCGCCCCCGATTTGTTCCAGTCGGCATCGATCGCTCGAGAGTACAAATCCGGTTTTGATATCGGATTAACCGGTGATGTATTGAAGGAGGATACGAAATTGGTGCGGGGCCAAATTGTCTGTTACCCACAATATTCGCGGTGGCAGGCGGGAACGTTTTACGCAGCCGCAGATGATGTTGTGGTTCTTCGAGCGATGGACCGCGAACAAAAACTGGTGGTGTTCTTAAGGTCCGACTGCCGGCTTCCTTCGCCTCAGTTTATCGATCCAACGACAATCACTGTTCCATAAAACAGAATCCCGCACAGTCTCCGGCCATCCATGAGATTGACTCTCGTGTGTGTGGGTGGCTCTCACTGAGGCACGAAGGCACGGAGCGGGAGGGCGTGTTAGTGAGCCTCTAGCCATTGCTGCAGTAGGTCGATGCACGCGTCGACTTGTGCATCGGTGCCGACCGATATCCTCAGCCCGTCTCCATAATCGGCATAATTCATATAGCGAATCAAATAGCCGTTGGCCTTGCAGTGCAGATACATCGCTTCGTGACGCCCTTGCGGGTGACGACACCACAAGAAATTGGCTTGCGATGGGGTAACGTCAAACCCAAGCCCGCTCAATCGGGTTTCCATTCGCTGGCGCGTCGCCACCATCGTTTGACGAATGTCGGCCAGCCAGTCGGTACTGGTGATCGCTGCTGTTGCCGCCGCGATCGAGATCATGTCGCAATTGTAACTGTCTTTAATCTTGGCCAATTCGGCCACGATGTGAGGCTGGGCTACCAAATAACCGAAACGAATACCCGCCAGAGCATAAGACTTGCTGAGCGTTCGCGTCACCAGGATCCGTTCGTTCTGTCGCACCAAATCCAGACAATTCTCATCCGCGAAATCGACGTACGCTTCGTCGACAACCAGCGGACAGTCGAGCCGATCGGCCATTGCTGCGACTTCGCC
The DNA here is from genome assembly GCA_003506095.1 of Planctomycetaceae bacterium. Taxonomy (GTDB): domain Bacteria; phylum Planctomycetota; class Planctomycetia; order Pirellulales; family Pirellulaceae; genus UBA6163. The sequence goes on from DNWZ01000849.1 coordinate 3,688, forward strand.
AGGCGAGATCATCGTACCGCTGGGGCTGTTGGGATTGGGCAGGAGAACTAAACGCAGCGCATCATCGGATTGGGAAAAAGCGGCGGGCAGCGACCAATCATGATCAAACGCGACTTGTTCCCACGATGCACCTTGGATATCGGCCAGCGTTCGATAAAGAATGTAGCTGGGGTGCGGCAGTCGCAATCGCTGGCCTTCGCCAACGAAACCACGCACCAGCATTGTCAAAATCTCGTCGCTGCCGTTGCCGGCCAAAATCCACTCGGGCCCTGGCAACCCCAACACTTCGGCCGCCGCGATCCGGAACGGCTCAGCCGTTGGACTCGGATAACGATTCANNCTTCGACAATCGCTTTAACGACCGCTGGCGCCGGTGGAAACGGATTTTCATTCGTATTGAGTTTGATCAGTTCACCGCCACGTGGCTGTTCGCCGGGCGTGTAAGGTTTCATCTGCGAAAGTGCAG
>DNWZ01000650.1:0-1178 GCA_003506095.1 Planctomycetaceae bacterium
CTTTCGACCGAAAAGCAAACTTAAATGCTTTGCCTACCCGGCCCATAGCAGACGGCTCTTTCTGCCTCGGGCGAATCGACCCTTTCCGCATCGCTTCCATCATTGCTTCGGACTCGACCTTCGCTTGTTCGATCAACTCCAATCGCTCACGCAAAATCGCTTCAACCTTCGAATCGTCGGCGAACGCTGCCGCCGCGATCATTAGCGTTAAAATGCCAAAAACAATCTCTTTCATTCTCTCTTTCTCGTTTGTGTTGGGCTCGTGCCTGGCGATGGATCACACATCCGCCGTGCGAAAATAAAAAACCGATTAATCATAGGGCTTACACCAGGGCCTCGAAAACTTTGCGGCGTCCAAGTTGGTCAAATCTATGAGTGCTGTCATCCGTATTTTGCGAGATTGTATCTAAACGCTGCGGGTTCAACTAAGTGCAAACACTAAAAAACCTTTCCAGGTGGGACAAATGGTGTCCCTTGTACATGCGAAATCATGAGCATCCGGTACAATTCGTCATTCTGAACGCCGAGTGAGACAACCCTGGCAAAATGGCTGGCCAGGACAAATCGGGCTATTTTCTGACTGAACCGCGATCAACAGGAGAAAACGCGTGCAAAACATTTTCTTTTACTTTCTGATGACATTTGTATGTCTGGCCATTCCGTCTATTTCGTACGCCGACGTAAACGAAAACAGATTTGTCGAAGCAATAGTCGAAAATATCAAAGCTAACAGAATGGCGGTGGAGAAGCTGGAATCAGAGATTAAGGCGATGACGGCTGGCCGCATTAACCGCACTATCAAGAAGCCTTTCGAGCAACTCGAAACCCGAAACACAAAACGTTACGTGTGGCGCAGCGCCGAAGACAAGTCAAAAGCGATTGACCATGCAAAACAACAACTAGCGGTGCTCGGATCACGCGAGAGTCTAATTCCACGCCTCCCAGTAGGCCCTCAAATGAAAGTCGGGATGATTGGTAAGCTTCCGCAGAATCAATCGGAAAAAGCTGTGGTGATTCGAAATGAAAATGTTTTTGAAGGCACCAAAACGACTGTTTACCGCTACACTGCATTTCAAGTAATCGATGAAACAAACGTTTTAATTAAAGTAGAAGTAAATACATTGTTTTTTGCCGATTCAGTTTCGCCAGAACCATCGTATTTCTTCTGGCTTAAAGGG
>DNWZ01000650.1:1209-2850 GCA_003506095.1 Planctomycetaceae bacterium
GCATTTGTGCTGGAAAAGATTGAAGCTGGCGAGCTTTTGAAGAGAGCTTTCGGCGACTAAGTAACGGTTGCACTTGATGGGTCGTTGGGCGCCCGATAGGCTTCGACGATCGCCCCCTGAAACATACCATTCGCCATTACGCGGACGCCTCCTTTCGCCGGTGGCCATTGCCCTGATACCGACCTTATTGTCAATCCAAGAGCCGACAAATCATCGTTTGTCGGCGGGTCGGCCAGCGGAAAATGCTTGCCTGTGAGCGTGTTCGTGTTTTTGGATTTGTGTGGTAGTTGGGGATCAATGCGCTCGGCAGCGGCAAGACACAAAGCAACTGCAGGATTCTTTTTCGCCGTGAATGGCACGACCAGTTTACGGATCGCTGCCTAAGATGGCCAGATGGTTGATCGTAATTCGATTGAAGTAATTTCCGCAATCCGAAACTCGCTCGCTTCATCTGATGGAGAATAGATCAGGAAAGTCTTGGCGGTCGTTGTTGTCACATCGGCCTTCTTGTGTAGAAGAGATTGAGCGAGCCAGCATATCGTAACCGTGCAGGGTTTGCTAGACTGCGGGGCGTTGCTCAGATCGTATCACGAGCCGGAGATTACAAGCGAGATGCCGAAACTGACTGAATACTTCCACACAGCAGCGGCGGCCGAGTACATCGGTGTCGCTCAAAACACGATTCGCAAATGGGCGGCGCGTGGCGACATCCCGATGCACCGTAATCCCGCAAACGGATATCGGCTATTCAAGCGGAGCGACCTCGATAATTTTCTGAAGAAGACCGCCAAGCCAGTAAAGTCCAAAGCGTAAGTCAAAGCTCACGACGAGTCGGACGCATCACAAAGGAATAAAAAAGCATGACCGGAGCCCAACAACGTGCCGCGCTGCAACGCCAAATATGGCAAATCGCCAACGATGTCCGTGGTGCAGTGGATGGCTGGGATTTTAAACAGTATGTCTTGGGCACTTTGTTTTATCGGTTCATCAGTGAGAACTTTGCCAACTACATCGAGGCCGGCGACGAAAGCATCGATTACGCGTCCCTCGACGATGACGTCATTTCGCCCGAGATCATAGACGACGCCATCAAAACCAAAGGGTACTTCGTCTATCCCAGTCAGTTGTTCGTGAACGTCGCTAAAGGAGCCAACAACAACCAAAACTTGAACACTGACCTGGCGGCTATCTTTGCTGCGATCGAATCATCCGCCAACGGCTACCCGTCGGAGGACGATATCAAAGGATTGTTCGCTGACTTTGACACCACCAGCAATCGGCTGGGCAACTCGGTGAAGGACAAAAATGCCCGCTTAGCGTCGGTGCTGAAAGGGGTTGGTGGCCTGGAATTCGGCGACTTCCACGGTAGCCAGATCGATTTGTTCGGTGATGCCTACGAGTTTCTGATCTCAAACTATGCGGCCAACGCGGGCAAGTCGGGTGGCGAGTTCTTTACGCCCCAGCATGTGTCCAAGCTGATCGCCATGCTGGCGATGCACAGACAGAAAAAAATCAACAAGATTCTCGACCATGCGTGTGGTTCGGGTTCGCTGTTGCTGCGAGCCAAAAAACAGTTTGATGCCCACATCATTGAAGAAGGATTCTTCGGCCAGGAGATCAACCATACGACCTACAACCTGG
>DNWZ01000720.1 GCA_003506095.1 Planctomycetaceae bacterium
GAAGAATCAACCAAACGCTTTCGCGCAACCAGCTGGAAACGAAATTGACGGTTCTGCGTAAGCAGTACGAGGAAGAAGTGGCCCGCTTGGAGCAGTTCGGCGGGATGACAGCGGAATTGCAATTTGCCCAAGAGGAATTGGAGGTCGCAAATGACGTGCTCAAAAAGCTGCGTGATCGCGTAGCTGCGATCCGCACCGAGCGGCGTCAAGACGGAGCGGTACGTTTGCTGACGTCTGCCACACCGCCTAAGACACCGGTCGCAGAGCTCCCTTTGAAGAAGATGGGATTGGTAGGGGGAGCGGCAATGGCGGTTCCATTTTTCTTGGGATTATTATGGGAGCTTCGCGTACGCCGCGTTACCGACAGCTCCATGTGTGGGGGCTTATCTCTGGTAGGTGAAGTCGCCCGTATGCCTGCAGGGACGCGGTCCACGAAGGAGCGGCGAATTTTCCAGGAAAGCGTTGATGCGCTTCGCTCAAACCTTTTCCTCTCGAGCTCTTGGAAAGACACTCGCTCGATCGCGGTCGTTAGCAGCATCTCTTCTGAGGGCAAAAGCAGTGTAGCCTCCCAATTGGCGCTGTCGATCGCCAAGGCAACCGGTGAAACCGTACTGTTGGTCGATGCCGACTTGCGTCGTCCCGACCAGCATCGTCTTTTTGGCGTCCAGATGGGGCCCGGGCTGGTTGCGGTTCTTGCAGGAAAAACGCCTTTGCTCGACGCGGTCAACACGAGCCTCGGTCATTTGATTCACCTTTTGCCCGCGGGCGAGTTGACTGCTAGCCCGCATCGGTTGATGAGCCCCCAAAGATTGCAGGCATTCATGAAAAATGCTTTGAATACCTACACCTATGTGGTGGTCGATACGGCTCCGGTGTTGGCGGCAGGTGAGACGTTGGCGATTGCGGCGACCGCGGAATCGACGTTGCTTTGTCTCATGCGAGACGTTAGCCGCCTCGAATCGATCCGACAGACAACCCGTCGGTTGGAGGCCGCCGGCGCTAAGATCGTGGGGACCGTCTTTAGCGGTGTAACATCGCGACAATACTCTTACCGATACGGCGACTATCACTACACAGTGAACGATGAGGACTTTATTGATGTTGGCGTCCGCGACAGCCATGATCTCTGAATTACCTTTGGCACAGTTTGAATCGTATTTTTGCTGTTAACCTGCGTTAATGTTCATTCAATTCAAATCGCCACCACGCCATGAAAACCTCGTCCCGTAAACCGATTCATTCCAGCCCGGGTGACTTGGCGGATTCTTCGACCACTTTCTGGAATCGCGATAGCGACGACAAGGGCATTCGCGAAGACACCGCGTCGCCGACCTCATCGTCCGCCGCCGAATCGCGCGATCGAGAGCCAAAAGGATCTCTTGCCGAGTCCGAAAATCGGCAAGTGGAATGGCGATGGAATCGGCCTTTGTTGCTGGTAACCTTAGCGGGCGTGTTGTCGGTAACGGCGGTTTCGTTTGCGTCGTATATGTTTCATACGATCCGCACCTCGCAGACTTATATCGCCCGGGCAAAGGCCGCCCGTGAATCGGGTGACCTCGCCGGGCAAGCTAGGTTGCTACAGCGTTATTTGCTGATCCATCCGGAAGACCTGGAGGCGGTCGTTACGGTTGCGATCGCAACCGATGAAGCGGTCGCGTCCGCGAGTCCCGCGGAGCGGGGTCCGGCAATCGATCGCGCCCGCCGTTTACTGAGCTCTTCAATCGCCAGGCTTGGCTCTCAAAATCCCGAACAAGTCAAGGACCTTCGCGGCCGATTGATCGAGCGACTAATTCAACTGGGTGGTCCCTGGCATCGCGAGGCTGAGCGACAGGTGGTGGCGTTTGCCGCCGATGCAACCGACGCTCAGGCGAATCGGTGGATGGCGGATGCACTGGTCGGGCAGGTCCGATCGACAACGTACGAGGCGCGGACCCCTGATAAGTATGACCCAGAAAACGACTTTTGGAATTGGCTCTCTCATCAGAAACCCGGGGAGGTTCTGTTCAAAGCCATCGGTCTGAATCCAAAGGAAGCGGATCTGATTGGCCGCTTGGTGGAATTCTCCCAAGCGTCACCCGAGATGTTCGAACAGGTTAAAGGCAACGCGGAGCAGCGTGCCGCGGCGCTGGCACAGCGGGTCGCAGCCACGTTGGAAGGGTTGGCCGCTAACACCGATAGCCGATCGCTTTGGATTCGCTTTCGCTTTGAACAGGGGCGAGGGCAAATCGAACGGTCCGATCAGATTCTGTTGGCTGCCGCCGAGGATGCGGCAGTGCGACTCGCGTTGGCCGCCACCCAGGCGTCAATTCAGGAGTCCGGGCAAGAAGGTGCGGGCCAGACGAGCGAAGGGGCCGAATCCGATCGGCCGGCCAGCGACGATCCCGATCGTCAAGTGACCGATCCACAAAGCTATCTCAGCGAAGATCAAGCCGCTGACCAAACCTGGGACTTCATTTTGCTCAGCGAAGCCGCAAGCCGTTTGAGCGACTCGGATCCGCAGCGGGCGATGTCCTATTATGAGCAATTGACCGCCTATCGCCACAGTTCGGTTCCCCCCAACGTCGCGGAAAATGTGTATCTGCTTTCCGGCCAATTGGTGCTGCGCCAGGGCGATGCGGAAGGTGCCATCGAGATCTGGGAACGAGGGCTCGCGCTCGTGCCCAGCAGTCTGGACTTGCTCGGTGCGCTCGCACGCACACGGATTGCTCAGTTGCAAACCAATCCGAGCTTGCTCGACGGTGTTGAGGATGAGAACCTGCCGTCCGACGCGGCAAGGGCCGAACAAAACGGCGACATCGACCAGGCGATGAAGACCGCGACCGAGTCGCTGACACGGTTCAGAGAGGCCACTGAGTCGCTATCGACACGAATGCTTCGAGCCTCCGACGCGGAACTTCCACGTGATGCGAAAACGGCATTAGGGCGACAAATCGAAACGGCTCGCTGGCGCATCCAAGTTTTGGACGCCGTCTTGGCGACGATGGATGATCGCTCACTCGACGCAATCGCCAATCTTCGGTCGGCCCTCGCGTCGAACGCCCAGGTCGAGGATGCCGAGCGAATCGCCGTCGCGCAGCAACTCGCCTCGCTGTATCAAGCCGAGGGGTCCTGGGATCAGGTGGCGATGACACTGGAGGATGCCATCAAGCGGTCCCCCCAGGATGTCGCGTTGCGAGCCCAAGCGGCCGATGCGTGGGGTCGCGCGGGCGATCAGAATCAAGCACGCCTGCAATGGCGGATGGTGGGATCATCCCAATCGATTGGTACGCAAGTTGCGTTGATCGAAGCTCAACTGCTTGAACAATCTCGCCTGCCGCCTTCGCAACAGGATTACAGCGATATGCGCATCGCAATCCGGAATGCTCGTAATCGGCAGGCTCGTCCGATCGATGAACCCGCGGCTGCTGGCGTCAATGCGGTGAGCGATCCGAATGAAGAAGCTTCGGAAACGGGGTTGTCAGGGCTCGAGCCGGTGATGAGCGAGACGATCGCTAGGCTCGAAATCGTGTCGGCTTTGGTCCCGCCCGCGGGAATGGAAGCAGCGAGGTATTGGCTCTCGTCTGAATTCGCGGAGTCCATTGCCGGGTTGGCGCAAGCGCATCCGAACAACCGCTTGATCCAAGCTTTCGCAGCGGAACGATTGGCGATGCTCGGTCGAAAAGAGGAATCCGAGCAGGCTTTCGATCGATTGACTTCTTTACTCGGCGACGATTCGATCGTCGCGGCCTTAGTCCAAGCACGAATCAAAGCGAGCCAGGGTGACACACTTGGCGCTTCCAAATTGTTGGTTTCGCACGCCGAGTCGCGAATCGTTGGTCGTCGGGATCAGGATACCGATAACGCGCTGAGAATTGCTGCCTCCTATGCGGTCCGCGGATCTGAGCCGGAACTCGCCTACCAAACACTGTTAAAAATTCCCGCGAAACGCCGCTCACTCTCCACCGACTTCCTGTTAGCTCGTCTTGCTCAGGATTTACCAGAGGATTCATCGGTTTTTACTCAGGACGCGGCGGTGATATCGCCTCAGCAGTTGTCGCTGGATTGGGAGAAACACCTGGAACAGCGCGAGGGAGATACGGGTACTTATTGGCGGTTTTTACGGATCACGCGACTGATTGATGAATTGCAAAGTCAAGGACAGGCGATCAATCGCGGTGACCCAAAGCTTCGTGAAGCGAGAGAAAACTTAAAGGAGCTGCTGGCGCTGCGTCCTCGCTGGGGCGAAGCGATCTCGCTGGAGGGTTGGTTATCGGCGTTGGAAGGCCAAACGGAGCGCGCGGTGGAGTTTCTTCGTCGAGGTATCAGCGCCGGTGACCGACGCATGCAAACGCGGTCCTACTATTGGCAGCAACTGGTACTGCTGGGACGCGAAGCCGAAGTCGATGCGGATATTCACGCAATGGCCGCTGCGAGTAGCCAGACGGTTGAACAGTATGCCTCAATACGAATCCAGCTCGCCGTGCGCCAAGGCGACTATCAGCGGAGTGTCGAGGTCGCCCGCCAGGCGGTCGATCAACGCCCTCAAGATGCCGTCACGCAGCTCGTGTTCGCTCGCACCGCCGCGCTGGCGGCGATCCAGCCCGAACTGGCCGAGAGTAAGTCGGCGTTACTGCAGCAAGCCCGCCAAGCGGTTGAGATCGCCGCCTCGATGGACGATGCCAATGAGATCTCGGTGACTTCGGCGCGCATGGCCGTCACCGTTGCCGCAGGGGATGGTGCAGCGATCCGCGCCGAAATCAGCAAGTTGGATGAGAGCACCCTGCCGGAGTTCGAGCGGTTGATGCTCAGCAGCCAAGCCTTGGTGGCCATTCAGGATTACGATGCGGCGCTAACTGCGCTGAAACAAGCCGATGAAATCCGCCCCTCTAGCCGAACGAAACTCGCAGTCGCGGCGCTGTATCACCGCCTCAATCGTAACGAGGACGAAGTGGCTGCGCTGCGCCGAGCCCAACAACTCGACCCCAAAAATGCGATGCTCCGGAATCGGCTAGCCGAGGCGCTAATCGCCCGCGACAGTGAGAAAATCGATTGGCGGGAAATGGAACAGTTGTTGAATAGCTCGGAAGGCGTCACCGAAAACAACACACTCCTGCACGCCATCTTGCTCGGGACGCGTGGGGATGAACAACAGCAAGACCGTGCGGTCACGATTTTGCGGGGTCTCATCCAGGAACGAAACGCGAGCAGCGACGACGCCGCACGCGCGCTCGCTGCCCTTCGACGCCGGACACTGGAACGTTTAATCGCGGAAACTGACGAAGCCACTGGCAATGTTAGCGTCTCATCGGAGCAGCGATCACCGAAAAGTAGGTCCCCGGAGGCGGCGCAACTTAGACAAGAAGTTCGAGAGCTTTTCGATTCGCTGACTACTAAAAGCCCGTCTGAAGCGAATGACTTGTATCGATATGCGGACTTTCTGCTGCTACTAGGTGACGCTGACGATCTTGCCAAGATCGCTCAACTGCTGGAACGTCTAAAAAGTTCACCACGAGGTGCCGTCGCCTCCTTGGAGATCGGTATTCGCTACGCTCAGAAAATAGGCAATCAGGAAGAGTTGCCCGCAATCATCAAACAGTGGGCCGACAGGGTCGCGATCGACGGGGGCCTCGAAGGCAATAACGCTGCTGCAACCGCCGGCGCATCGCTCGTCAAGCTCGGATTGACGGCAGAAGGGCTGCATTGGCTCAAGCTGGGCTACGAACAGGATCCAAAATCATTAGCCAATTACGTCATCACGCTGGTGCAACTGAAGCGAACGGATGAAGCCAGAGAATTGTCAGCCAGCCATTACGAAGCGCATCGGGATCGCAATTCTGCCCTGTTGCTCAGCGACCTGCTGCTCAGCCAGCCCGAGACGGAACGCAATCCGAATCACCAGCAGTTCGTGGACCAGGCGGTTGAGAATTTCAATGACGACGCATCCCTGCTGGAAAGCGCCGCAACCCTTCGAATGCAACAAAACGATTACGCCGCAGCAATCGATCTTTTTCAACGCGCAAAAAAGATTGAACCGCTGAGCGTGCGTACTCTGAACAATTTGGCAATGGCTTTGTCCGAGGTACCTGGGCGGGAAGCCGAGGGACTTCCGGCAATCGAACAAGCGATCAATCTTGCTGGAGAAATCCCTGAGTTGCTCGATACCCGGGGAGTCGTGCTACTGAAGGCACGCAGGTTGGTGGAAGCAGAACAAGTCTTGCGTTCCGCAATTGCACAAGCACCGGACGAACCCCGATACCAGTTCCATCTCGTTTTGAGCCTGCTGCAGCAAGGCAAGCAAGAAGAGGCAATGCGCTACTGGGGACAGTTGAAAATCGATCAGTTTGATCTAAGCGGTTTAACATCCGCCGAAAAACAGCTCCTCGAACAAATGAAGAAAACTCATGGCACTTAAGTTTACAGAAACCACAAGCCCGCAGCGCCAGCAAGTGACAACACGGAAAACCACAAGCCCGTAGCGTCAGCAAGTGGCAACGCAAAAGCATCGCATAGAACCGACCTCTCCCGTGGGAGAGGTCGGACTCCCAGGCCCGCGAGAGGGCCAATGTTTTGCCTCCGTACCTTCTCCCGCAAAATCGGGAGAGGTGAAATAATTCGACATTTACATACTTCAAGTTCTTCCATGAACGATCACTCACACATAACTTGAATGAAACGAGATTCATGTGAACACAGACAAAGTAACAGCCGCGTCCGCGATGCCGCCGATCCCGTGCTCTCGTTGGCGAACACCATTCGCGATCGTGATCGTGATGACACTGCTGTCGGCCGTCGCGCACGGCTATATGGATGGACGTTGGGCCAAACCAACTGATTTGACGGCTCAAGGACAACGACTCACTCAGCTGCCCGAACGCTGTGGACCGTGGGTGCTTTTGAAAACCATGGAGTTGCAGGAAAACGCAGCCCGCGTATTGAGATGCTATGGATCGACCGTCCGCGCCTATCAAAATGAGCAAACGAAAGACGTCGTCAATGTAGCCGTGTTATTTGGCCCCCGAGGTCCGATCGCAGTCCACACACCTGAAATCTGCTACAGCTCGGTAGGTACCGCACAACTGGGTGAACGCGTCACTCGTTCGCTGGATGTTGCCGGGCAATCGCAACGGCTGTGGTCCGTGCGTTTTGCTGAAAAAGGATTGGATGGAAATGTGGGCGAACCTTCATTCGAGGTTTGGTATGCATGGAGCGACGGTGGAGCCTGGATGGCTGCGGAAAAACCGAGGTTTTGGATGACCCCGAACCTCTACAAAGTTCAGGTGGCCGGACCAGTCGGTCAAAAAGGTACTCCGCCATGCGAGGATTTTTTAAAGGAGTTTCTGCCACAGCTTGCCCCCCTCTTGGGACAGCCCGAAGAACCCTCGCTAGTGGCTAAGGCAACCGATCCTTTCAGCATCTCACGAATCGAATAGTTTGTAAAAAAGGTTTTTAACAGATTATCGATCGTCGTTTTTTTCAACGAAACTTGCGGTTATCATGTCTACCATTCAGCTCGCCCAGCAGCCTACCGCGTCTTGTTCCGGAATCGCGGAAAGCATTCCATTAGCAGCCGATCGGCAGCGTTTCTTCCGGCGGAAGTATCTGCTGGACCAACTGCTCGGATCACTGCTGCTAGTGCTCACCAGTCCCTTGACTTTGCTGCTGGGTCTGCTGGTCCGGTTAACATCACCAGGGCCCAGTTTTTACAAGCAGGAGCGCATGGGGCTCGACGGAAAAACCTTCGATATGATTAAACTGCGGTCGATGGTCGTCGATGCCGAGAAGGAGGGCAAGCCGGTGTGGTGTGTCAAAGGGGACCTGCGGATCACGCCACTCGGTAAGGTGTTGCGGAAACTTCATTTGGATGAATTACCTCAACTGCTAAACGTCGCACGCGGCGAGATGGCTCTAGTCGGCCCCAGACCCGAGCGGCCGCTGATTTGTGAGTCACTTGCGAAAGACATCGACGGCTATTATCAGCGACTTAGCGTGAAACCTGGCATCACCGGGTTGGCGCAAGTCAACCTACCACCGGACGAGTCGCTCGAGGACGTGCGGCGGAAACAGGCCCTTGACCTTTGTTACATCGAGCAGGCCGGTTTCGGTCTGGAATTGCGAATCTTGCTAGCCACGGCAATGCGGGTTTTCGGCGTCCGGGATACCGTAATCCTGCGATTGATGCGTTTGTGTCGCCGGTGTCTGTTGGTCGAGGAAGGCTTAACACCGGAACCGTCCGATGCCTGTCAGTGCAAGCGAGTTCGCAGCCCGCGAACCGCAATGAGTCTGGTAGGATTTCCAGCCCCAGATTTAGTTAGCTGCGATTCCAGTCGCATCGACTCAGCCCTGTTGCCGCAAGCCCAGGCCCACTCTGGCCCCCGACGCCCCAGGTGATCGATGCCTTGCGTCGTCGGGATTCATTGAACCCAGCGCGACCTTGATGGCTACTTTCGCTGCCTGCCTATTGCTGCGGCAGTCGATGATCTCGTTCAACAAGCCCCATGTCCCCACCAGCAATCCATGACCTTTTGCAATGCGATGACCGTCGACGTCGAGGACTACTTTCAAGTTTCGGGTTTTTCCGCCCGCGTTTGTCGACGCAATTGGGACCGTTATGAAAGTCGTGTGGAAACCAGCACGAATCGGTTATTGTCGCTACTCGATGAGGTTCAAGTACGGGGTACATTCTTTGTACTCGGCTGGGTGGCCGAACGCTACCCTGCGTTGATTCGCCGCATTGCCAAGGCGGGCCATGAAATCGCTTCGCACGGCTACTGGCATCAACTCGTTTACGAACTAACGCCCGAGGAATTTGTCGCGGACATATTAAATAGTCGTGACGCGATCGCAAACGCTTGCGGTCTGCAAGTGGAAGCCTATCGGGCACCCAGTTTTTCGATCGTCCAACGATCTTTATGGGCGTTGGATTTGTTGGCGGAAAATGGCTTTACGATCGATTCGAGCATTTTCCCAATCGGCGGGCATGACCGGTATGGAATACCCGGCGCCAGGGAAGAAATTCACTCCTTAGCGACACCGCACGGCTCGATCTGCGAATTTCCACCCTCGGCATGGTCGCGACCGCCACTGCGTTTGCCGATCGGTGGCGGCTACTTTCGACTATTCCCTCTACGATTGACAACCGCGGCCATCGACGGCGTTCGTCGCCAAGGACGGCCCGCCATGTTTTATATTCACCCTTGGGAGATCGATGTCGAGCAGCCGCGCATTGACCGTGTCTCTCGGAAGACGAGGTTCCGGCATTACGTTGGCCTCCAGCATACCGAACGACGGTTGCGGCGATTGTGTCAAACTCAACCGTTCGACACGTTGTCGGCCGTGATCAACTCCGTCACCAATCGGCGAACGCCGGCGACGTGTCATTGACCCGAAGCAGCGATCGCCAGACAGTCGCTGGCGTTACGCAGCCCCCGATCTAGGTTTTGGGATTGATCCAACAACGACCGCTAGCGGCGAAAGCACTTGCGGAAGCTTAACGAAGCCGAGACTGACAGTATGATCCGGTTGTCGAGGGATTCCGCCGCTTCGCCAAGAACCGCGATGTCCGTAAGCAGGTGGCATTGACGCTCGAAGAGGTTGCAACGATCCGGATGCGCGGATCGGCATGACGGAGGACGGCCGTTAGCACCTGAAATGCCAGGCGAAGCCACGTTCGGCCTGGACAGCGACACCTTCATTGCGGTTGAGTTTTTCAGCGGGCGCCAGGGCGACACCAGCTCGATCGAAAGCACTGAACGCGGCACCAAGTTTTCGGCGAGTCGGAAACGGGTTGCGAGGGGAAGGCAATGGTCGCCGACAGGGGCTACCACATCCGGGCGAATCTGCACCAACGCCCTCGCCAACAGGGGGATCGGACCCAGACCCCCGACCCGACGAAGCAGCACACCCGAACGACCGGCCACGTCGGCATTTCGTGAAGCGTTCTCCCCACGGAGCCGCCCCAAGACGAGGGCCTTCGGGGGCGTCGGCTGCGGCGTCTCCTCAGTGTGCGGACCGAGTGTGCGGAATAAGTGTGCGACCGCCCACGTGTGTGACACCCGCGGCGCGCGTCGAGGGTGGCTGCGTGGGATCGAAGAGTCGCGAGCGGGTCACTGCGGCACGGAGTTGACCCGCATGGCGCGCACCCTGCCTTTGCTGGTGGGTGCGGGCAAACCATGATTCGCAGCGGCTCTCGCCCCGAGGTAGCGGCTGGTCGTGCTTGCCAGTTTTGCGGCTTGGACGTTTTTCTGGGGAGTTCGAACGCGAACGGAGCAACAGGCTGATGATCGGACATCGATCGGACATCGATCGGACATCGATCGGACATCGATCGGACATCGCTGGCGCGCCGAACCGGCCCCGCGATCGCTGCGCTAGCCAAAAGATAGCGATTTACCGACCGCTTCGCGTCGCTCCGTAGCCCGAACCGTCACTGCACAAGCTCAGGGGGCATGCGATTGGTGAGCGGAAGGAAATCACATGGAAACGGCCAAGTTCAAAAGACAGGCAGCGTGTTCCGCCCATTGGCACCAAATGTGCATTGCCGTAAGAGCAGCGGAATTTCGGGGTGATGTCACCCAAGGGGACGAGGTCTGGCACGGCCGAAGTACGACGCCCCACCCGAGCGTCGATTCAGTCAAGGCATCCGCTGCACAGGGCACCGCACACGCAGACCTCAAACGCACACCGGCAGTGTGCGAAGTAGTGCGCGGTTTAGTGCGATGCGGAACCGCAGCGGGCGGACGTTCAGGCCATGAGTTCACCGGATCCTTACAGTCAGCGTCTTGCCGTGGTTGGCATGAAGAATGCGGTGGTGTCACGACAAGCGAAATTCGGGTGTGGTGTCACCCAAGGGGACGAAGTCCGCGCCGTGGGAAAAAAGGAAGATTCTGTTTTGGTCGCCGCATCACGCCCAATCGATTCTGTCAGCGCGACACCGTCGGTTGAGCCAGAGGCGTTGTGGCACGAGGGGGCGGTGAGGAATTGTTTGCTGATCACTCAGCGATTCCCCTATCCGCCTGATCGTGGCGATCGGATTCGGTCGTATCAGATGCTGCGGTTCCTGAGTCGCCGGTCGCGGGTTTGGCTCGCCTGCACCGCCGACGAGGAGCCGACGGCCGACCAGGTCGATCATGTCCGCGAACTTTGTGGCGGCGAGGTGTCGATCCATCCGATCGGCCGCCGCGAACGGCTGATCGGCGCCGCGTCGCAAATGGCGCTCCGCCGCTCGGCGACGCAAGGGGCGTTCTATTCACGATCGATGTACCGAACGCTCGCCCGATGGTCGCAAAGCCATAAAATGGACGCCGTGCTGACCTATTGCAGCAGCATGGGGCCGTACCTCCAAGCGCTGCATCACCGTCCGCCCAAAGTTGTCCTCGACCTGGTCGACCTCGACAGCCAAAAGTGGCGAGATTATGCCAACGCCAGTGGTGGGCTCAAACGCTGGCTTTATCTGCTCGAGGCACGGCGCGTTCACCAACTAGAACAACGCTTGGCCGGTGCGAGCGACCATGTCGTTTTGGTGAGCCAGCAGGAGGCGGAGCTGTTCCAGCATCACCACAATGGCCACTCCGCCGACGCACTCTGCAACGGCGTCGACACCGAATACTTTGCCCCGGAAGCCATTGCCCCCGATCACGTCGCCGCCCACCGGCGGGGGCAACCTCAATTCGTCTTCGTCGGCGTTTTGAACTATCAGCCCAACGCGTCCGGCATCATCTGGTTTTGCAGAACGATCTGGCCGGCGATTCGTCACCTTTGGCCCGCCGCCCAACTCGATATCGTCGGCCGCTCTCCGACGACTGACGTCCTGGCGCTGGGCATGATCCCTGGAGTACATGTCGTCGGGTCGGTCGAAGACGTGCGGCCGTATCTGTTGGCGGCCGACGTCGCGGTCGCGCCGCTGCGGATCGCTCGCGGCGTCCAGAACAAAGTCTTGGAGGCGCTCGCGTCGGGCTTGCCCGTGATCGCGACGCCGCAAGCGGCGACCGGTGTCGCCCCCAGCCCCGGTCTGGTCACCGCCACAACCCCCGAGCAGTGGCTCGAAGCGATCCGGTCCCTAACCGCCACCGCCGACCACCACCACCGTATCGGCCAAGCCGCCCGCCACCACGTCCAGCAGCACTACAGTTGGGAAGCTAAGCTGCAACCACTCGCCAAGTACTTGGGACTGGGAAGAACTTGAACCACGAAAAACACGAAGCACACGAAGGGGAACAAAGTTTCTCCAGCTCTTTGTCATGCGCAAAACGCGGTTACGCAAAGCAGCAATACGAACGAATCATCCACTAAACCCCGTCAACTTTTCGTGTCATTCTTGTCTTTCGTGCTTAAAAAACGCCCCTGTCCGCCCCAACCTGGCCCATCCGTTAACCACGAAAAACACGAAGTACACGAAAGGGAATTAGATTTCTCCGGGTGTTTGTCGTGGCCCAAAACGCGGTTTCCTAAAGCAGCAATACGATCGAATCGTCCACTAAACCCCGTCAACTTTTCG
>DNWZ01000710.1 GCA_003506095.1 Planctomycetaceae bacterium
TTCGATCTGGCCACGTTTGCCCATCAAGACAGCATTGAGCCGCTGGCGCAGAGTCTCCACGGCACCCCGCGCCGCCGCCTCACCGGCGACGCCCATGGCATCGCTCAGCCGATCGTTGTCTTTTCCTGCGGTCAATAAACTCATCGAGCAACCATCTTCATTCGTTTCGATTTCATCAAAGCACGAACCGTCAACCCGCTGGCCACACGATCCGCATCAACCACCCAAGATTGCGGCAGTGCCGACATGGGGCCATAAAACGTCGCATCGGCGACATCAAAAAATCGATTGGCTGCGACTCGCAGACCTTCGATCTTAGCATCACCATTGACGCCGTCTGCGATAATCGCCGTCTGTTCAATCCAACGCCTCGGAGTCACTCCGACACCGCGCTGCGCGCCAGCCAATCTGCCTCGCCAATCGAGCAAACGAACCAACAACGCCACGCGTTTACGTTCGCTGATCGGCTTGGATAATCGCCATAGCACTTTGCACAACCATTCGCCCCAAACGCGGCGTGAATACCATAAGATTCCAATGGATAGAACAAAGCCTAAACTATAAGGTAACGCGACCCAAACCGCTGAAGCAAATCTTCTTACAAGCGTTCGATAAAACTGTGGCCGCTCGTAACCCGGCGTCGGTTCCAGCGGCACCCACAATCCTTCAACTGCTTTCACTTCGCACCACACGTGTGCGTCTTCGGCCAGGACGTCGACCTGGGAAGTGGCCCAGCGACTCGCCTTGCGCGGTGCATAAAACCCGGTCGCCAGTCGTGAGTCAAATCCCAAGCTTTGCAACATCACCGTGGCCGCGGTTGCGAACAGGTGATCGCCGCCGCGACGATGCTTCAAAAATTCAACCAGTGGGTCTTCACTAACGCTGGAGGTCGAACGATCGAAAACAAAATCTTCACGCAACCGCTCAATCACTCGCTCGACCCGTTGCCAATCCGATGTTGCACCTTCGGTCCACTGGAGCGCCAATTGCCCAGCCGTCGCGACACCAGCCGACACGGCTTCCTGCTCTTTCGCATCAGCCAATCGTCCAACCAGATCACCCGTGGCATGCAACCGATCGCCATCGATCTCATAGGTTACCAAACGAATCACAGTCAAAGACGGCACCGACGATCGGTCTGGCATATGCAATGATCCGTCACCGGTGACGCCAAAGAAATCGTCACGATCAACGTCCGCGATATGCACGCCCGCAGCCATCGCCGGGGCGGCAATTCGAGGCGATCGCAGGTTGATCACCTTGATCGCATCGCCACGTGCCGGTCCCAACAGGTCGGACGCTGGCAGAGGCCGAAAGTACCAGGTCCGATCTTCAATCTCCTTGCGAATCAACGCTCCGCTCAACCGCGGTGCAGGTCCCGATCGATCCGACGAATCGGTCCAGTCCGAACCGTCATAGGTATCGTACCGCTGCAACGCTAGGTGCGTTGCTGGCGGACCAATCCACTGCAACATCGTCGGCGTTTTCCGCTCTTCCTGTTTCTGAGTCTTTGGCTTGGATTGTCGCGAAGTCGAGAAACTCGCGTCGGCCTTTTGTGACTGTACCGCCCGAGTCTTTTCATTCTGCTGGGGCCGATTCGCCAAACTGATCGCCTTTTCGCTCTTGCGAACTCGCTGCGGTTTGCCGATCACATCATCAAACAAGTCAAATAAACTCGGCTGGTGCGATTGCAAGAAAATCTCCGACTCGACCGCACCAAACGAAATCGCGTTCTCTTTCGCTGCGACCACCGCGTCGCCGTTGCCGACACCCGAACGCGCCGATGGATCGGTCCATTTGTTACCGCCGCTGGTCGGCATCACGCCATTTTCGATCAACCGTGCCGCTGGCCCACGTCCCCAACTGGCCAACGCTGCCATGCCGCAAATCGCTAGACCCAGCGTTGTCATCCCAGCTCGCATCCCGCGATGACGGCGAACCGATTGTGCCAAGTGAACTTCCAAACGCTCCCAATGATTGGCCAACATCCACCACAAACAAATCAGTACCCAAACGACGGCGAAGTAGATCGCATCGATCCGGTCGCTGATCGATGTGGTAAACAGCATGAGGAAACCGCTGCAGACGACCGAAAGGGCCGTATTTTTGGGCGACGTACTGCAGAACACCAGCACGATCGCGCCGATGCCCAGCGTCGACATCATCACAATTTCCATCGCCGCCGCTTCGCCGCCGATAGCCGATACGACCAAGCGGCTGAGCATCGGAACCAGAAGTGCCGAACCGCCGAAGATACGACCGAGCCGATAGCCCGCCATTTTCGGCTCAGCAATCCAGCGTGGAACCAATGAATAACGATCGATCGCCCATCCAAGAACGAACAACAACGCGATAACTGCCGCTTCCACAAAAACCAAACCCGACGCCTGGCTGGCGCTAGGGACACGCATTGTCGTTACAAATGCCATCGCGCCCATCAACATCGCTTCACGGCGACGTCGTTTGAAAAGCCCTTCGCCAAGACTGGTCATTGCCCAGCGGCTGCGGATCAATCGGTCGGGCGACGCGTGGCCAGAACGGCAACCCGAAACCGTCGCAGCTTGATCCGGTGATCCCAGTTTGGACAAATGGGGATCGTGCTCAGGCGATACTGCGGACATGGCAGACGTCCCTCCAAAATCGAGACAATTGCGCATTCAATGCCGTTTCCGGCGCGATCACGATCGACAGGCTGCCAAGCGAAACGCTGCTGGCGTTAAATCCTTGGCCACCACGCTCCACTTGCACTTCAACATATCCAGCCGAATCGCCAGTGACCGACAATGTCATCCGATCACGACTGGGACGAAACGCCGAAGCCGTCGCAATGGTCGCCCGATCGATCCCATCCGCTGGAACTTCTGCCAACATCGTCAACAGCTTTCGTCGTCCGGCGTTACTGCCCGAAATTGCCGTCGGCTGGTTGCCGACAACGATCCGAATCGGCACATGATGCCCGTGCAACGCAATCGCCAAACTGGCCGCCACACGCACCCGCCTTGCAAACGCTTCGCGCAAAAACTCGCGTCGCTGTGGGTCACCCGTCAACTCATTGGCGACATCTAAAACGACATCGACCACTTGCTGTTGCGGTGCGCCTCGTTCGCAAACCGTCAAAGTCCCGGTCCGCGCCGTATGAATCCAATGAACATTCCGCAATCGGTCGCCACCACGGTATTCCCGAACGCCGAGCATTTCGCCGCTTTGGCCAACACGATTTCCGTCACCCGTTTCTGACATTCGACCGCCGACCAATTC
>DNWZ01000293.1 GCA_003506095.1 Planctomycetaceae bacterium
GGCGCATCGGCCAGCGTGATTTGCGACGTAATCAGCGGCGCGACGTTGATCGCCCCGCTGCTCATCAATTCGATGCACTGAGGGTACTCGCCGTTGCAGCCACAGGTTCCCTGCAGGCTGATTTCACGCGTCACGACGCTCTGCAGCGGCAGTTCGATCGTTGGTGAAACGTTGCCAACCAGCGTAACGTGGCCCCCTTTGCGTACCGATTCGATCGCGGTCTTGATTGTCACGGTCGCGCCGACGACTTCCAAGGCCACATCGGCGCCTCGTCCGCCGGTCATTTCGCGAATCGCCGCTGGCACGTCGCACAANNTGTTTCGCAACCGTCAATCGATTGTCGTTGATGTCGACCGCGATAACACGTGTCGCCCCGGCCGCTTTTGCCGCCTGCAACGTCAACAGGCCGATCATCCCGGCACCGACAATCACCACGCTGTCGCCCAACTTGATCCGCGAAATGTTCACCGCATGAACGCCGACGGAGACCGCTTCGACCAGTGCCGCGTGTTCGAACGGCATCCCATCGGGCAACAGATAAACGATCCGACGCGGCACAGCGATTCGTTCGGCAAAGGCACCATGACGACGATACTCGCCGCAAGAAACGCCCAACACGCGACGATTGTTGCACAAGTTCTGATGGCCACTGCGACAAAACTCGCATTTCCCGCAGGACACCATCGAATCGAAGGTGACACGATCGCCAGCAACCAAGTCGTCGACATCCGAGCCGACGCTGACGACGATTCCAGCCGCTTCGTGCCCCATGATCAACGGCGGAATTCGGCGACCGGTGCTGCCGTCATAGCCGTGGATATCGCTGCCACAGATTCCACACGCTTCGACTTGAATCAGAACGTCATCGGCACCGATTTGTGGCTCGTCGACATCGGTGACTTCTAATCGTTTGTAATCGGTCAGCAGCAGGGCTTTCATTATTTTGTCTCAGGCGAGTTGGTAGTCGTTTTGCGCAAGCGTAGCCAAAATCGTTGACTTGTGTCAGCCACCGTTGTCGTTCGATTCGTGAACGAAACAGTCCTTTCGTATCGTTTGCGGAGCAAACGACGACAATTAGCCGCGCGACAGTTTACATTCCGATTCGGGCGACAGCCATCGCGAGCAGGATGACCGATGCACAGACGCCCAAGCAAGCGATAAAGCCGAGGACGTCGGCACGAGTCGGCTTTTGAATCTCGATACTCGTCCCGGGGAACATCTTTCGCGACTCAAGCGCCGCAGGATTGGCATACGCCGCTTCTAGATTCTTGCGGTCGATTTCCGGGTCTGGGTCGACCATCGTTTTCATTTTGGCGTAATAACGATCGAGCACTTCGCGGCGCACCGGTGGCGTCAACAGGCTGACAAAAAACATCACCAAAAACGGTGTGATGATCTTCGGAGGCAATTCCAGCGTTGAAAGCGCCGCATTGGATTTGGTCGTTAGGTCAACTCCGATCAATCCGTACAGCAGGAAATCGAGCCGGAAATCGCCCTCACCTCGAAAGCGGACCGAATCAGGATACCGCAAGATGGTTCGCGTGACATTTTCGTTGATCACCTCGGGTTCGCCGACTGGAACCGGGTTAGCGGACAACAGCGGTTGGCCCGCTTCGTCGATGGGCGTCAATTTTGTAGGCCAATAAATGCCCTGGCCGCCCGAACGTTCGGTTTCAGTAACCTCTTGCCCTTCGGCAAGCTCGACCGGGCGTGCACCGAGCGCCGCGATCGCTAAGGATTTTTCCGCATCGCCCAGCGGGCCGTTCTCGATTTTGGTTTTGCGGCCATCCCAAACTTCGATCGCCGCGGCACGCCGACGGACGTCCGATGGCGCGGCCATTCGTGTGGTTGTGGTTTCAACGATCTGATTCATTGCCGTGTACTTCGGATTGGTCCGCAATGAATCGATCAGACGCGGTGCGGCGTAGGGAATCAAGAAGAACATCAGCGCACAATAAGCGACCGTGGTCCACGCGGCCGCCAGTGTTGCGCGTCGCCAATAAAGCCCCGCCCAAAACGGCGCGGCGAACAGGATGTTGAACACCCAGGTAAGCTGCAATTGTTCAAACACATTCATATAGAACAGCGACACAATTACAGCACCACCAACAATGATCACCCCGGTCATTCGAGCGACGCGAACGTATTGCGCTTCGGTTGCGTTGGGCGCGATATAAGGTGCATATAAGTTTCGCACCACCAGGCCGGAGCCGACAATCATATAAGCATCGACACTGCTCATCAGCGCCGCTAGTAAGCAAGCCAGCATCAGACCCGTCAGGCCTGGGCCGAGCAGTTCTCGTGACGCCAAACCCCACGTCTTATCGGGGTCGATCGACAATTCGGGATTGTTGGCATAAAGAGCTAGCGCGATCAAAGCGGTGAAAACCCAGCCGACCGTGCAGAAACGCTTCAGGAAATTGCCCGCGACCAAGCCGATTCGTGCGGTGTTCTCGTTTTTTGCCGATCCGCCACCGGTGGCGATAAAGTGTGGCTGGACGACGATACCGATCAGGTTGATGATCACGACCGCAATGATCCGGTGCAGCGGAAACTCGCTGTTACTGGTCGATCCGACCAAGTTAAAATGCTCCGGCGGCAATTGTTCGTGCAGGTACGTAAAGCCCATCATCATCGAATCGGTTGTTGGGTCACCGAACTTTTCGATCAATGCGTTGAGTCCGTAAGGTATAAGGACAATCGACAAAAAGATGATGCAAAAGCCTTGCACCAAGTCGGTGTAGTAGGCTGCGTGCAAGCCGCCGAGTATGCCGTAAATCAGGACAACGACACCGATAATGGGGACTAATAAGTATTCGATATTGTATTGGTTACCCATAAAGTTAAAGGTGTCGATTTCGATCAGCGGTGCGGCAACTTTGCCGATCGCCGAAAACAACATCGACCCGTAAACCATATAGAACAGGATGCCGAAGATGCAGTAGCCGGCGCCGAGGGCTCGCGAGTCATAACGTTCGACAAACCAGTCGCCCAAGGTCAAGTGTCGCATGCGGCGATACCACACGCCCGCGATCCAGTAGAACGGAGTGACCAGCAACCAGTACATCACACTCCACATCCCGCTCATCCCGCCGGTGAACGTCGTGCGAGCGGTGTTGACCGGGTCGCTTGAACCGGTACCGGCGCCAAACGCCGCGAAAGTTTGCAGCAGTTTGCCGAACGATCGCCCCCCCATGAAAAAGTCTTCTTGCCCCTTGATCCGCAGGGCACTGTAGACGCCGATGCCGACCATCACGACAAAGTATCCGGCAAGGGCGACGTAGTCCCAGAAAACCATGGCGATTGGCCTTTCAAGCAGCGGGTGGGGCGAAGCGGTGGGGGACGCCGCGTTTGCGGCTCAGGCGAGGCTGGAGCCAACAGGATAAGCCTCTGCTGTGCCGATACAAGCCCGACGCGCCGAGGTTTCCCAGCAATTCGAAGCGGCGGGGCGGAACAGGGTTTCCACTGGACCACCTACGCGATCGCTCGCTTTGGCAGGCATTCGCCAGTCGATGAAGCCAATCGGCGGCGAGGTACGGGGCACCAGTTAAAGTCTAGCGAGAATCAAAGGATTGTCGGAGTTCTTTAAGCATTGCCTGCAACTGATCAGCGTCCATTTGATCGAGTTCTGCATCGGAAGTCATCGGTATTCCCAGCAGATCTTGCAACAACTGTATTTGCCCTTGGGCGCGTCCTTCAGCGCGTCCTTCAGCGCGTCCTTCAGCGCGTCCTTCAGCGCGTCCTTCTGCCCTAGCAAGTCTTTCAATGGAAGTTATGTATACCATTTTCTCCTTCGTTTCAATTTTCGCCGCAGTGCAATAAAACGAAACTCAGAAGCGTCCGGCAAGTTTCTCACCCGATCGATGTGCCATTAGCTACCTTGTTTCCCTGCTCGAGAATCAAAGGATTGTCGGAGTTCTTTGAGCAGTGCCTGCAACCGCTCAGCGTCCATTTGCTCGAGTTCCGTATCGGAACTCACCGGTATTTCCAGCAGCTCTTGCAGCAACTGTATATTACCCGTTGCCTTGCCTTCTGCCTTGCCTTCTGCCTTGCCCTCTACCTTGCCCTCTACCTTGCC
>DNWZ01000802.1 GCA_003506095.1 Planctomycetaceae bacterium
GCGTGCGTATAACCGCGAGCGTAACCGCCATCGACTTTTTCAATCGAAGAAACGTTGTACTGCGAACAGAGACGATCGAAGATCAATCGCTCAAGCCAGTCGACCGAGTCGATGACAAGGGTCTCATAAGAATGGCTTTCGGTCCGTAATGCCTGGATCGCGGCTTCAACCTCATTATAAGATTTTGCCAGTGGGAATCGTTCGCAATCGATTTGGTCGAGCCCGTCTTCGGTTTGGATAAAAATCGGACGTGGTGCCTGCGAACCGAAGGTGCTCTTGCCGACGCCTTCGCCGCCATGGAGCAGGATGCGAGGCGGCTTGTTGGCCGGTCCGGTTTGGATGGTCGTTAGTAGATTCATGGAGTGTGATTGCGGATTTGTTGTTTGAGCTTGGACGTGAGTGCAGACCAAAAAAACGCCCATTGCGGCCTTTGTTGATGCAACGCCAGGCGTGGGTCGCACCAGTTACCTATGCCGCAATGGACGATACTGTCCGCTGCGTTAGTTTTGCCCCAAACCTGCTTTCTCCAGGAATTGACGCGCTGTAGCCAGCGAGTTGCGAACTTGACGTCTTGACGTCTTCAGATCGCTGGCTGCCGAAGAAACACTGCCGTTCATTACTCGGTGGCAAACATCGTCGGCTTCGGGCGGCATCTTGGCCCGCGCATCGGAGATAGCTTCAGCCAATTCCTTGTCGACGATGTCATCGCGACGCTGCGTGCCGAGGCGGCGGTGGTGGCTGTCTTCCGAGATCATGGACGCCATTGGCTGTTTTCCGTCGTCGCTAATGGCAGCATCGAGGGAGACTGCATCGATTCCACCGGCTCGTTTTTTGCGGTCCCGGCTGCGCAAGATCATTGCCACTGCCGAGTTCACCACTCGGTCGATGTACGTGTCCAGCGAGGCCCGATCTGGATCGAAGCGGTCCGCTTGGCTGACCACGGCCAGCCAGAGCTCCTGCTCCAATTCCTCGCGGTCCGACTGGCCGAACCCCCACCTCTGCGAAAGCTGCCTCGCCTTGAACTCAATAAGGTTCTTGGCGTACTCGGTGAGAACAAAATCTTTAGACGTCGCGTTTGACATAAATCCTCCGCGACCGGAGGCGGCGAACCGCAAACAGTGCCCAGAAGCGGGCGGAAGCGACGTGCCGCAGCGAGCTGCTGCGGTCCAACACGATCGCTAAATAACTGCCTGGTTAAGTCCTCTCGGTCGAGAGGCGGCAGCCGTGTCGCACTTTGCGACGATCCCGCACGTGTAAGTGGCGGGAGAATTTCGACGTAACCTATTACTCCTGCTTGGGTTTGGACTGAAGTAAGTTTTTTCCGCGACTGTCGCGACGTTGCGACGCGACACCCCGCACGATCGAATCGCTGTCTTCGTCGTTGAGAACTGTGGCTGCACCTCCCGAGCGCTCCAGCGCGCGGCGGACCTTGTCTTTGTTGATTTCTTGGCCAGTCTCTTCGCTCAGGAATTTCGCCGCTGCTCGGAGTGATTTGCAGTTTCTGTAAGCTCCGACGAAGACCTCATCGGTAAGCGAGGTTTGGTTTTCTGCTTTGATTTGTTGTCGGATCTTCAGTTTGAGTTGCTCATCCGTCACGGGCGATGCATCGCTGGCACTCCCAACCAGATCCGCGTCCTGGATGGCAGCGGCAATCTCCATGACCTCGACGTCGATTCCGGCCTCGGACAGCGTCGCTAGTTGGAATAGCGGGAGGACGGGATGGGCGCGTCGCTGCCAAAAATCACTCGGAGGACGTTGCATTGCAGTGAAAATGATCGGCTTTCTCGACTGGACGATGAGCGCGCGGACGGATGCCGAATCGCTCCAGCCCAGCCCTCTCGCGAACAGCACGTCGCGTGATGCACCTTGCCAGTCCGTGCGTCCGATACGCCACAGACGCCCCGCCGCCAACTCGGCCATGCGACCCGACAGCTTGAGCGACTGCCCCAACGCCGTTGCAATAGTGATCGGGTTCACTTGCCAGCGACGGAGTTCACGCGACGACACCTCGACCCGCAGCAATCGGGGGCATTCGATAAAGTACCTCGGTCCGCCGGGTCCCGGTGGAGCTAACACCACTTCCTCGTGGTCATGGCATTCTGGACAGACAACGCGGTCCGCATCGTCCGCCGCTACCAAGAATCCTTGATCTACCAACCGCTGCCGAATCCCCTGGGGCCATTTGGCGATCGTTGCCGCTGTGACGATGGGCTCGGAGAAATCGACCAGCGGCAACAAAAAGTCCAGCGGATCGACTAGCACAGGACACCCCATCGCTGCAGGCATCGCTCGCCAATTACCCTCATATCGTCTGGCTTGCTTTTCAGGTCGCAGGTGTTCGGCTGACTGACGTTGAAGGTCAGGGTCTTCGGCTTGTGAACCCCATCGCTCATGAACTGAAGCTGGATGCTTGCCTGGGCGACCTCAACTTGGGAACGGTTGAGGCCAAAGGCGGCCAGCAACCGGTCTACTGCCTGCAGCACTTCTGTCCGGCTTGCCTGTTCTTTGAACTTGAGCTCCGGATACTCAATCGCCGGGATCGCAATCTTTGGAACCAACCGCAAACGACGCAGACGAACCATTGCGATCCGATCTTCCGGCTCGGTTGTAAACGCAAAGGCCGGATCCAGCAAATGATCTAATTGATATGCTGCCCGAATCGGATCGTCATCGTCAACCTCCAGCCCCAGCACCGCACGGCAGAAGGCCTTTCGCAGCGGTAGCTGAACCTTCTTGCCGCCCTTGGCGATCAGTTCAACTGCGCCGTCCGAAGGGTGGTAGACGAACACATTGCTGAAGGCGTAGCTCTCCTCACGTGGCGTCAGATTCTGGTCCGCGTCGAAAATCAGTTGCTTATCGGGCCAGTCCGGCAGATAGGCGAAAAAGAAATCTGCGTCGCCCATCCTTTTGTAATGGTGAACGCGGCAAACCTCACCTCTTAATTCTTTTTGCCAGTAGTACGACCGAACTTCGTCTTGCAATGCGTCGATCATAGCGTCCGTGACTGTAATCTCCTCTTTTGGGAGACTGTTCCATCGGTTGGCAAACTGACCGTTGCGCAAAGCCTCAGCACGAGCAAAAATCGCCGCTTGATCGAACGCTTCGCGCGCCTCGAGATAGGCCCAGAGGGCTTTGTCGGCCGGACTTTTCAGTTTTGACAATTCCGAAAGATTTTCGGGGCATCGCCATTCGATTTCTTCCAAGAGGACTTTTTGGCCTCGCTGGTCGGCCAGTTCGTTTACGTCTTGGAGGATCACCTGGAAATGCTGGCGGGCATCCCCCATCTGCTCCCATGCTGTCGCAATCGGTTCGACATCGCGTTGTTGCAATTCATCCCACGAAACCGCAGCCATTACATCCTGCTTAGCGAACAGTCGACGCAGGAGGGCATTATCGTGCAGTTTCAGTTGCTTGCGCAAATCAAAAGTCTTGGCCATTTTGGCACTCCTTGTGTTGTGGCGACACTGTTCTCTGAACAGTAAACGCCGGGGCAAAAAAAAATTGACTAAAACAGCGTGGCTGCTCGTTGGCGAACCAACAATTTCAGCGTTTCCAAACGGATTCGCATCGCCTCGCGTGAAACTTCGAACAGATCTGCCAGTGGACGGCAATAAGATTCCTTGGCGGCAATGTCTTTTTCTTCATCCGTCGAAGCCAATCGGCCTCGATGAAAAAGCTCCATTCCTGCCTGTTTGGTATGAATCTCCCCAATTTCGATAGGGCGTTCGTCGCCTTCCCGGAACTCCGACCATGCGTTGTAAATCAGTTTTTTGGGCATCAGCAGACTGGCTGCAAATGCGTCCGCTTGCCATTCGACCGGTCGCTTTCGTTCGCTCGAGCGGCAGACCACGTCTGGCCGGGGTGAGCCATCATCAAAAAGCAGACGTTCCGCCGGGTTCTTGAGGTAGTAGGGCCGATGCAATCGCCAATGACCAACTTCATGTGCGAGGGTGAAATGGTAGCGTCCCAAACGATTCGGATTGGTATGCGGGTCAAGCGATTTTTCTATGCCTATCGTGCCTTGTTCGAACCAAATGGCGCCATGAACATCGGCGAACGGAAATATCGCCTTCATGTCCTTGTATTCGAGCACCAGTTGAAGGCAGAGTTCGACGATCTCGTCGACCGGAACCGGAGGTTTGGTCACCTCATAAAACTTCGCCCCGAACTCTTGCAGAAGCAAGTCGGCCTCTCGTTCAATCTGGCTCTCGTGCAGAAACGGCACTTCACTTCGGGACGAAAAACGCTGGACAGCCACTACATTCCACCTTCTTCTTTCAGTTTTCGTACATGTTCTCGCAATTGCCGAAGTTGGTCGGCGCTCAAGCCACTCGCTTCACGCAGTAGTTGCGGCATTTCTGTTGGTTGCTTATGAATAATCCCCGGCACGTCGTCGGGGACGCGACCGGCAAGCGATATCCATTGGTCGACGTTCTCCCCAAGGAGTTCGGCCATGCGTTTCACTC
>DNWZ01000185.1 GCA_003506095.1 Planctomycetaceae bacterium
AACCTGGCGCTGTCCAGCTAGGCAAGTTCTCCAGAATCATTTCAGCAGCCACCACACCCCGATTCTATTAAGTGAATTTCGCGACAGTACATTAACCGTACTCGAATCCGAACGATGGTTTGTTGTGCCCAACCAATGGCCGCTCCGAGCAGGGTGTGGGTGACACGAGCAATAAGAATGTAACCGCGAGTTTATACACCTGCCCCAGCACCGGCAACGCGAAGCGGGCCCCAGTTGGGCGGGGCAGAGTTCAGCGCCGATCTCCCACGCCCTAGGTCCGCTTTCGATGCTTGGAATCGCCCACTCAAGATGGAACGTGAAATTTTTGAAAAAAGCGACGGCATTCTTCGCCAAGGAAAATCACTGAGGCTGAAGTTCATTGACGAGCACCGCGATCACGATGCTCTGCCGCACCCTCGAAGTCACTCGGGCAGCTTGACTTCACCCTCGACCGGTTCATTGAGCCCTAGTCGGGCACACCCCGCCCGCATCACCGCAGTGCTACGAACCTGGGTCTGAATCTGCGCCCCATGTGAGCTACAGACATCCGCTACAAGAGAAATAGGCGACCACGGCAGCTACCTAGCCACCGCTGACTGTACGTAGCGGAAAACGTATAAGCATTTAGCGATTCTAGACTCATAACTCATGAGACAGTTTCGCCTTGTTTGATTCGATTCCCAAAAGACAGTGCAGACCCTATTCGTTTGCAAGATCTGTGTGACAATGCCGGGTTGATCTTGCACACCCCACTCGCTTGCCCCAGAACAAGGCGCGACGATGGGTTCGTCAAGCTTCCCTCAGCTCACAAGCCATTCCAGAACTCGACAACCAACAAGCAGGCCGGGCATTGCGATCAGCGTCGCTTCGTCAACGCGAAATCGAAAGTGTGCTAGAGCATTCTGCGAGTTGCTGTTCTCGGGGCGTTTTGCGGCGACTTTGTTGCTAGAGAACCAAGCCTAATCGCAAAGCGGGGCACATTACCCGATTATTTTCGGATACAGTTTAGATAAATCGGTGACGTTACCGCATCGTATTGTTGATGAACCACCAAAAAACTTTTCCCAGCCGAGTCCGCTTTTGTGCGGCGAACCTCGCCGAGCGAGGCGAAGACGCGATCAGCGGTCTGATCGATCTGACGTCTCAGCGTTTGGTGCGATTCGCCTGTGCGATCACGCGCAACCAGCATGACGCTGAAGATGCGGTCCAGGCAGTTTTGATTCGCATCGGCAGCCAACCCGAATTGCTGAACCAAGCGGAAAACCCTTGGCCATATCTGCTAAAGATGACTCGCAACGAATCGTTGATGATTCTGCGTCGGCGAAAGCAGTGGTTCAGTATCGACAGCCTTTGCGACCTGCTGACCCAGCGACGCGTTGACGAAGTCCAGCGCGAGGAGCTTTACAGAGAGATTTGGCTCGCCCTACGGCGGCTTCCGATGATCCAAAGCGAAGTGGTGGTGCTGAAGATCTGGGAGGAAATGACGTTCGCCGAAATCGCGGATGTTCTTGACGTTACGCCATCGACGGCTGCTAGCCGTTATCGCTATGCGATCGGTAAACTGTCAATCATGCTGCGGCAAACCGTGGGAGATCTATACCGTGTCTGATTCCCGCCTTCCGCCTGACCGATCAAGCCCATTGCCAGCCTGGGACGACGACCACTTCGATCATTACGATCTCGAGCAGTGGATTAAGGCTGCGGGTTCGTACATTCGTGCCGACGATCAGTTGCGGCCGCAGGTAATCGAGCAGGTGAAGCAGCATGCGGCTCGCCGTGATGCATGGAAACCGGTGGTCCAGTTCGCTTCGTGGGGACTTTCGGCGGCCTTGATCTGGTCGCTTTGCGTGTATGCAATTTTATTGGTGGTGCCACGTGGATTGACGGCCAGCGACATTTTCAGCCGTGCCGAAAAACGGGCCGTAACGTCGGGTGTATCGCTCGATTGGGCGCTCAGCGAAGTCTTCAATGAATCGCGAATGCCTGGCAAACCGCAAAGTATTGCGAAACAGTGTGAGCCACGCAGTTCGGCAATTCACCGCGAAGGTACGACCAATGAGTGAGCTCGGCCCATGGCAAGTCAATAACGGCGCGACGTTCGGATTGGCAACGCCTGGTGTCGAGTCGTTCCATCGGGCATTGCAAGCTGCTTTGCGATCGGGAGCCGCGTTGGACTTGGGGCCAGCGGCGATACCTAAGTCAGGAAAGGCGAACATTCCAGCGGGGCGACTGACGATTTCGAAATTGCAAATCCTTCAAGCATCTGTGCAAGTGCAACCACCAGATCGGGCGGCGCGACCGCAACAACAGATCGGCCCCACCGAGATGCTTGCTGCGGCGTTTGGCGATCTTGCTGCCGCCTTGCCGCAAAAGTATGTAGCCGGATTTTCGGTCTATCGGATTACCGGGCGCACCGATTTAGTGCTCGACGCAATGTCGGTAGACATGTGGGCAAAGCGAGAATTAGCAAGAGTGGCTCGCCCCAGCCTTGCGTATCTGGCGATCCTGGTGCTCACCGGTGGCGTCTTGGGTTCAGGCGTTTTGGCGTTAACACTGCTGGTGGTCGATGCCCTCAGGAGCGACCTTCTGCGGGCGCCGCATTCGCTCGCGACGCAATCCGAAATGAGGCCTTGGATTACTGAATCACAATTTTTCATTCTGCCTTGGATCGCACTGATTCTCCTGCTGGGCACTTCGGTCAGCTTGCTTACACCGGTTTCAGCGTGGATCGTCAAATGCTTAGGAGGCTTTGGCTATCTGATTTCACAGCGCAGGGCGCTAGCGGCGCGGATTGAGTATGCCTTGGTGCTGGCGGGTATCGAGGGAGCCGAGGCAGAACAGGCAGCAGCGAGATTGGTCGGACCTCAACCGACGCGAAAACGGACCTTACGAACAGTATCGCGTGGTGACCAGTCACCAAGCGACTTGCAACGATTAGGTCTTGAGGCCAAGCACTTTCACGATCGATCCAACACGCGACTGCGGCAATTGCGAATCGCATTGCCACTGCTATTGGTGATGACAATCGGCTCAATCGGTGTATTGGCGTATTCGCTGGCGATGTTTATTCCGCTGACAAATCTTTTATATGAATTGGCCGCGCCGGCCGTTGATCCCGTGATGAAACAGGGCAATCGATGACCAGTCCGAAAGAGCCCCGGGGCGGGCTAGCAATAACAGACTCGCTGCGTCAGCGAATCGATTCGACCTTGCAGTTGAAGGACAACGTCGTATTGGCGCTGACACAAGCGGCCGAGTCATTAACCGGGCTACGCCGGCGGGAACTGATGCGGTTAAGTGACCGTGTCGCATTCGTCGAGCATGCGGAATTGGTGTTGCGGGATCCAGTTCTGCTGGAGTTGTTTCTGCCGTTGATAAAGGCCCAGCCCGCGCTGTCTCAAAATGAGGAGCGGACGCGACAGGGCCAGGTGGAACGCCAAGTATTCCAGGCTCTGCAACGCCAAACTCGACAGTCGCACACGAAGAACGAGCGTTGGGGTGTTGTCGTTTATCCGCTTATGGTTTTATTGTTATCCGCACTCGTTTTTGCCACCATTTCAATCGCAGTTACTCCGATATTCGAACAGATGTTTTTCGAGTTCGGGCTTACACTGCCGGGGCCAACTCTGTTGGTGATTTCGATTTCTCATATCTTCCAGTCGCTTTGGTTTTGGTTGTTATTCGGAGTCCTGGTCTTGGCATTCGCGGTGATCCTTGGAATGCGGTTGGCAAACAATGTACTCTGGCTTCTATCGGGAAGCATCGATCCGTGGCTATACACAACCTATTCCACACGTCGTTCGCTGGGTGACTTGGCTTGGCACACCGCGATGCTGGTAGACATCGGCATTGGGGCCGAGGCATCGATTGAAATCGCTGGCGCAGCCAGTCGTAAGGCCACAATGCGTCGGGAGTCACCAGGTTTAGCCCGTCATTTTGGCCTGGCAAGTCCTGAATCACGCCCACCAGAAAATCCTTGGGTGGAACAGCTAGGGCATGGGACGACGAACTGGTATCTCGGCGTCCCCTGTCATCTGCTGAGCCATGCATTGAACATTCGCCAAGACGATACGCAACGATCCGCGACTCTCCGCGAGATCGCCAAGATTTACTGGGATCGTGATCAAACAAAATCGGTCTGGATCCTATCGTGGCTTCAACCGATCGCCGTCCTGATGATCAGCCTGATCGTAGGCTTTGTGGTGCTGGCCTTATTTATGCCACTGGTAGAACTGATCAGTGGCTTGACATAAGGGAGCTTAAATTCGATGAACAAAACCGTGAATCTAGGCATGGAAAATTTGGCAATGACGCTCGGGCCTGATAACGGATTTATGCGTGTCAAGAATCCGACCCAGAGATCCCTCTTGCGAATCCTAGATTTTGCACTTCGCCACCGCGTTGCTGCTGCACCGCTTGTGGAGCAATTGGCTTTTGAACACCAGGGTGCCGAATCGACGACGTTGCGGCAAGTTGCGTATATGCTGGCTTCTGATGTGTCGACGATCAGCGCTCTGGAGCAGACACGTGGTGCGGTTGATGAGACGACGCTACTAGCCTTGCGACTTGCGGAGGAGACGGGAACACTTGCCGAAACTTATGAACTGTGTTTGCGTGAAGATTCCGACGCACGGTTTCGTGTGGACGATCCAACGTATTCACCCAGTTCGCAACTTTTACAACGTGCCCTCGGCATCCTTACAGCCTGTTTCGTCTTAACTTTTCTTGCGATGTTTATTATACCGACGTTCGCAAAAATGTTCGAGGAGTTCGGCTTGTCGTTGCCGGGCTTTACCTTATTGATGATCGTATTGTTTGATCGCTTTGGTTTTCTCCTGCTGTTGTTTACGCTTGCGATTATTGCATGGTTAGTTGTGTTCGCGCTGTGGCTTCGCGATTGGCAATGGCAACCCTGGAAACCTGCCTATCCGAAACGTCCAACATCCGTTCGTTTGCGAGCGTTGTTGGCCTTGGTGGTTGGATCGGGGCGTCCGGTAGCAGCAGCAATGGAAACATTGACAAAATTCCAAACGTCGTCAGCGATTCGCAATCGTTTAGTCGCCGCGAGACAATCGATGCGAAATGGTGAGGACCCTTGGTTGGCGATGGCGAATCAGAACTTGTTGCGCCGGCAGGAGGCTGAGTCGCTTCGGCTGGCACCCGACGATTCGACACAGCGTTGGTTGCTCCAGCAAGCCGCCGTGTCGGGTGCTCACCGATACGAATCGGTTTGTGGCATTTTGCTGCAGTCGGTCTCGTTTTTATTGCTGTTGATTTTGGCGTCTGTGGTCGGCGCGACCTCAATCGGATTTTTTATGGTCCTATGCGAATTGATTTCGGCTTTGACATGACACATGCGAACTTGCCGCGTCGCGGAACGACTCTATTGGAATGCATTGTTGCCGCGTCGATCCTGTCGATCGCGATCGGAACCGTAACGATGGCCGTGTTTCGCATCGGTCGAATCTGGACCGACACGGGACATTATCGGATCGCGCTGCAGGAAGTTTCCAACCACCTAGAATCGTTGACTCAATTGCCACCCGATCAAGTTCAATCCGCGATCGACGCGATGGTCGTTTCTTCGGAGGTGGCTCAATCGCTGGTTGATGCAAAGTTCAGAGGAGAACTGATTCAAGACGACCAGGGTGACCGAGTCAATCTGTCGTTAACCTGGGGCGACGAGCGAACGACTCGGCCGATCCACATGACGGCGTGGTTGGCCGAACCGATAACGAAGGAAACGCCATGAATGTTGGTGTACCGCCTTTAGGCGGAGTCAGCGTTCGTCGACGCCCCTGCGATTGCTCATGCGATCGCCGTGGAGCTTCATTAATTGAAACGATGGTCGCAGTATCGGTCTCCGCCACGATTCTATTGGTATCTATCGGCTGGATTCACCAGTCGTTCAAACTTGCCAAAGCGGTCAAGCAGAAGCAACAGCATCACCAACAATTAATGAGGCTAGGCGACCAGTTCAGGCTAGACGTTCGGCTTTGCCAACAGGTGTCGCGTGACGACGACGGCCGGCTAGTGCTTCGAAGCGAAGAGCGTGGTGATGTGGTGTATGAGGTTGATAGGAATGCGATTTCCCGAGCTTATCTTTCAACCGCCACCGAGAAAACTCATCGCGAAAACTATTCTTTGATAGCCGGCAGCGACATCTCCTGGGACGACTCCGAACTTCCGCAGTGGATCACGCTGATGATACGTCGCAGCCCAGGCGTGGCTGAGCGATCGGATAGAAAGTCGACGACTGCTCCAGTCGATCTGAAGGTACGAGTCGCGGTTGGCCGTTGGCTTGTCGCTTCAAGCACTGTTGCTTCAAACGAGGAGACGGGCCGATGAAAGTTCGACTTGCTTTTGGCAGGAAAGAAAATAATCGCGGAAGTGTATTGGTCTGCGTGCTGGTCTGCCTTGGCATCGCGTCGACCATCAGCCTTGGGGCGCTCAAGACGAGCCTGAACCACCGTCGAGAGCTGCAGCGTCACTGGCAACTGGAACAATCGCAGTGGGCATTGGAAGCGGGGTGGCGACGCGCGATCCAGGCTAGGCTAGCGAACGGTCAATATACCGGCGAGGTCTGGGACTTAGCGGGCGCTCTGCACGGCGATCTTAATGCCTCTGTCCAAATCGCCATCAAGCCCCAAGAAGATTTAACGGACGTCGACGAATTGTCGGTAACCGTCACCTTACAAACCAAAGACTCGGTTCCGATCGTGACACGCCGCTCCGGTTCTTGGCAATTAAAGAAAAACCAATCATTCACCAATCCCTAGAAATGAAGGCTGCCCCCATGAATCGCTTTTATCGATTTTCAGCT
>DNWZ01000707.1:0-1254 GCA_003506095.1 Planctomycetaceae bacterium
CGCTGTAACATTCGACACGGATCATCCGCAACATTTCTGTGCCGCGGCTGGACGAAATATCAGGCGGCAACGCCCAGTCTTTGCCGACGCGTTTCACCGGCGGCGTGTTGGACGCGGTCATGTTCAGATTGGGCGTTTGCGGCGCATCGGTCGGTTGCGTTTCCGAATTGCCGGTTTGGCCCGCCTGGCCCTCAGTGCTTTGCGACGCCTGGCCGCTGGACTGCGCGCCACCGGTGCCAGTGGATCCGCTGCTGCCAGTACGTGAGGTCGATGAACCACTCGCCGATGAACTCATCGACGTTGAAGCGGCAGAAGTTGACGTAGAAGACGTTGAACCGGGCGACGGCGTCGCAGCGCCATCAGCGAACTGACCAGTCATTTTCGCGTCGCCGATCACCGAACCATCGGGCGCGTTCAACGATTTTGGTGCGTTGGGCTGTTGGCTGGCATTCGCGGTCGTGCCGGCGGGCGATTCTGACATCCCGCTGCCGCCTNNATCCCGCTGCCGAACGCGTTGTCGTAAACCGAGCCGCTGGCGGGATTGGATGATTCGCCGTTGGTTGCCGAAGCGGTCGAGTTGCCCGCTAAGCTTCCCGTGGATTGCGAGTCATCGGGTATCGACGAAAACCCTCGCAACCTCGATTCGCCGATCGCGCCGTTTGTCGAACCGCGAGACATCTGTGAGGCCGACAGGACAGGCAATGTCGATGCGGCCGGCGAAGCTGGCGAGCCAGAGAACGATGAACTGCCACCGGCCGCGCTGCCCGCGGCTAACTGTCCCGACCCCGAGTAGCTCATCCCCGCAGCGGTGCCGCCGCGCTCGCCCAAGCCGTCTTCACCGCTCCTGTCGTCGTCGCCGTAGCCATCGGAACCGTTGCCCCCCAGACCGTTACCAGTACCGCTGCCTCCCGTTCCGCCAAAACGAACCGCCAGCATTTCCCGTTGCCGGACGGTTTCGCGAATCACCGCGTTTACCTTATTGCTCAGNNACGGGATCGGTTTCGGGAAACGCCAATTCGACTTCTGCGGGAACAAGCTCGTAGCCAAACTGGTCGTCCCAATTGTTCATCGCGGCGCGAGCCATCCCATAGGACGTGATGCCATCGGGTCGCACAACCAACAGCGGATAGGGTGCGATCGCGTCGCCATACGTTTTCGTGGCGTGCAGGCGAATCGTTCGCAGTGCGGCTTCGAGCGGATTGGGAAAACCGGTTCGCGGTTCCATCTCCGCTTGCGTGATGCGGATGTTGCCCG
>DNWZ01000707.1:1285-3300 GCA_003506095.1 Planctomycetaceae bacterium
GATTGCAATTCGGACTGCAGATTGCCGATCGCTTCTTTCTCGGACTCGATTTCAAGCAGCACTTTGTCGAGCGTTTCTTGCACCTTGGCGACATCGCCCTTCTGGTCGATCGCCGCCTCGACTTCCGTCGACAACGATTCCAATTCCAATCGCAGGCGCCGAACGTGGTCTTCCAAATGCGCCCTCCGATCTCGACGCGCTTCGAGATCAGCCGTCTGCTGGTCGCGGATTTTTACCGTCTGCTCGCGATGCCAAGCCGCTTCGCGTATCTCTCGCTCGATCTGCTCGGCCGCTTCAGCCAACGCTTTGGCTTGAGCGATTTCCTGGGCGGTAGGGCCGTCCGGCGATTCCGCTTCCACCTGCTTCGCAGCATCCGATGCGATCGCATCGCCCGCGTTCTGTGCGACCAGCGCAAGCAACAGGATCAGCGTACCGAGCGTGCATACCAGTACGGCTAGGAACGGAAATAGGGTGGGGGCCAGCCCCTCGCGGCGGCGGCCGCTCATGCAGCACGCCTTGTTAAAGGTTTCGAAGTCGTGTCGGATTGGTCAACGTCAGCGTGACCGCCGAGTTCGCCTTTGACAACATTTCGAGACGTCGTTGGCAGTTGCTTGGTCAAGACATCGACCGCGCGAGCGAGCACCAGCATGGCCCCGGAAAGTTGGTCGGAAACCGCAGTGGACTGACGCGCGTCGTCCTGAACTTGAATCCCGTGTTGGATCGCAGCGTTGACTTCCGACAATCGCAACAAGTTTCCGTCGAGCGATCTTTGCAACAATGCGATCTGTTCGGTTCGACGATTCGTTTCGACCAGTCCAACGGTCTGCTCAGCCAGTCGGTTACTAGCCAGCGCCAATTGGTTTTGTGCTTCGGTCAATCTCACGTTTTGGTCAATCAGTGCCGCAGCTTGTCGGTCTAGCGACTTGTGGTGCGCCGCAATCGCGTCGGCACCCGCTGAGTACGCTTCGTTCCATTTTTGCAATCGACTCGCCAAATCCTGATTCCACTGCGAGCGGATCTCGCTGAACGATTCGCTATGCCGGGCCAGTGAATCGCTGTGTCGTTCGAGCGTTTCGGATTGCCCGGCAATCTGTGATTTAACCGTCGCTTGGAACGCTTCGCTGTGCTGGTCAAACTGTGATTTCAGTACTGACGCGTGATTGCCAAACCCGTTGCGCAGCGATTCGCCATGGGCGTCCAACTGCTGTTTCATCGACGATGTGTGCCCGCCGAGTGTCGCCGACAGTTTATCGGTGTGCATTTCCAGCAGCGGTCGCAGGCTGGACGCCAACGCCGTAGCGATCCGCTGGCTGTTGTCTTCGGCGACGCGTTCCCAGTGCGAGTGGGCTTCGTCGATCGTCGTTCGCCACAGCTCGGCTTGCGAAGTGAGCGATTGACCGACGGCAACGCGAATGCCGTCGCAAAGTTCGGCGATGTGAGCGGCAGGGTTGTCGCCATGGTCGTCTGACGGCAGACCGGCGGAGAGCATAGAGCCGACGCGGCGGTCGATCTCGCCCAGCAGCCGCTGTTCGGATCGTTCGACCGGAAATTGCAAAAAGATAGCGACAACCGAAAGCACCAGGCCGAGCGCCGTTGTATCAAAAGCGACATAGAGACCACTCTTCAGCCGATCGACCGCTGCGATCCCGTCGGAAAAGTCGAGTCCGCCGAGCGTTTGTGTGATGCCGATAACGGTTCCAAGGAAGCCGAGCATCGGGATCGCCCAGA
Organism: Planctomycetaceae bacterium; assembly: GCA_003506095.1. Lineage (GTDB taxonomy): Bacteria > Planctomycetota > Planctomycetia > Pirellulales > Pirellulaceae > UBA6163. Next base: position 3,014 of record DNWZ01000707.1, read on the forward strand.
CGATGATTCGAATCAGTTGCAGCGAATCGTAGGCGGTGTCGCCTTCACGCGACGAGACTTCTCGTAAATCGTCGGATAAATGCCGAGTCGAGACACGCCCCGATTGACGCTGCAGCAGTTCGGCCAAGCGAACGACCAACGGGCTGCGACGTGCCGATTGCGGCAGGTCGCCGAGCGATTGCAGCCAAAGCTTTGCAACTCGGCCGGCATCGTTTCTCAGTAGCCATTTTTCGGAAGTCTGCAAATTACCGGGCAACGTCAGCATCAGGTCGTCGTCGCGAAGCTGG
>DNWZ01000194.1 GCA_003506095.1 Planctomycetaceae bacterium
GATCGCTTGGTCGACAGTCCGGGATACGCCGAATACTTTGCAAACAAATGGTCCGCCGTGCTGCGAAACAAACGCCGCGGACAAAACGATATTCCTTACACGTTCCGCTTTCATGCATGGATACGTGACTCGCTGGCGCAAAACTTGCCCTATGACCAATTCGTGCGCAGTGTCATCACAGCGACCGGCGATGTCCAAACGCATCCGCCCGTTGCCTGGTATCGCGAAGTCAGTACAGCCAGCGAACAGATGGAAGACACAGGACAACTGTTCCTGGGGACGCGTTTAGGTTGTGCAAAATGCCATCACCATCCATTCGAACGATGGAGCCAACAGGACTATTACCAGTTTGAAGCGTTCTTTTCCCAGGTCGGTTTAAAGTCCAGTCGCTTTAATCCCCAAGCGAACATGCCCGATATGGTATTTCTGAAAGGAAATGCCCCCACCGCGAATAACCCGCGTTCCAAAGAACCGGTCAAAGCCGCCGGTTTGGGTGGCCCACTGCTTGATATCGAATCGTATGAAGACGCGCGACATCGGTTGGTTGACTGGATGGTCGCACCTGACAATCCGTTCTTTGCCAAAACGCTGGTCAATCGTTATTGGAAGCATTTCTTCGGACGCGGGATTGTCGATCCCGAAGATGATTTGCGTGTGACCAATCCGCCGTCGAATCCCGAACTGCTCGACGCGCTTGCCGAACACTTTCGCCAAAAGCAATTCGATTTGAAGGACCTTGTGCGGACAATCTGTAAGTCAAACCTGTACCAGCTCAGCTCCGAGCCGACCGAGTTCAATGCTTCAGATCGCCAAAACTTTTCCAGTTTTTACCAGCGTCGCCTAAACGCCGAAGTGCTTTACGATGCCATCAACTCGGTTGTCGGATTGCCGGCAAACTTTGGTGGTGTGCCGCAAGGAATGACAGCGGTCCAATTGCCCGATAACGGTTTCAATAATTACTTCTTGCAAGTTTTTGGGAAACCGGCGTCGGAGAGTGCTTGCGAATGCGAACGATCACCCGAAGCCAATCTCGCCCAGTCGTTGCATTTGCTGAACTCCGGCGACATTCAAAATCGTCTGCAAAACGGCCAAGGTATCGCGGCAGAGTTGGCACGCGATATGGAACGATCGGATGACGACAAGGCAAACACGTTGTATCGACGAGCCTTTGCAAGAAATCCGAATGACGAAGAATTCCAATTGATTCGCAACCATGTTGCCAGCGCAACCAATAAGCAGCAAGCTTGGGAAGATATTCTTTGGGCAATCATTAACGCCAAGGAGTTTCAGTTTGTTCGTTAAAGGTCAGTCGGGAAATAAGTCGGTACCTTTTCCCGCGTAGCGGCCCGAAAGGTGCTTTGAAGAAAAGGTACCGGACACTTATTTCCCGCCTCCCGCCACCGCGCTCACTTCGGCGTGCGCCCTTCCTCGTCTCACCTCCCACCTAGGACATTTCCCATGCCCCAATATTTTCCAGTTGCAGTTTGGAGGATGCTCGCATGGTGCCCGTTGGTTTGGCCACTGGTAATCTGCTCGATCGGCGTTTGTCTGACGTGCGACCGCCCAGCCTGGGCCCAACTTCCGGCCGCTCGACTGGATGGGGTTTTTCCTGCCGGTGGTAAGGCCGGCGATACGCTCGACGTTACGATTTTCGGTGGTGACCTCGATGATGTCGACCGATTGATCTTTTCACATCAAGGCATTTCGGCGAAACCGAAATTGGCCGAAGCGACACCTTTTGACGATGGTCCCCAACCGATCGAGAACCAATTCGTTGTCTCGATCGCCAACAATGTCCCGCCGGGAAGTTATGAGGTCCGCTGCCAGGGTAAGTATGGAATGTCGGGGCCTCGCAAGTTTATCGTCGACACCCAACAAGAACTCGTTGAAGTGGAACCCAACGCCAGTGCCGAAACGGCAACAGAGATTGGCGACTTGCCTGTCGTTATCAATGGACAACTGAACGGCACCGCAGATTTGGACTTTTATAAGTTTCAAGGTTCCGCAGGCCAGCGATTGATTCTTACGGGTCACGCCTATTCAATCGATTCGCCAGTATCATTGGTGCTTACCCTCATCGATTCTCAAGGACGTGTTCTGGCGGAAAGCCAACGGACGGGGAACCGGGATGCGGTCGTGGACATCACATTGCCATCTTCCGGGACCTATTTATTGCGAGCACACGACTTGTTGTATGCCGGCGCAGCGCACTTCGTTTACCGCATCGCAATCGGCAATCAACCCTCGATCGACTTTGTCTTTCCGCCAGCAGGATTGCCCGGTTCAAATGACGAGTACACGGTTTACGGAAGAAACCTGCCCGGTGGCCAACTGTCCAATCTAACGCTTGGCGGACGAAAACTGGAACAAATCAAAAGTCGGATCTCCATCCCTGCCGATATCACAGGCAACCTTCGCGTGACCGATCCGTTGGAACCGTATCAAGCCAGTCTTGATGCCGTTGAGTATCGTGTCGCATCGCCCAGCGGTCGATCTAACGCAGCCTTGATAACGGTTGCCCAAGCACCGGTGGTGTTCGAACAATCCGGCAATGATACGCCACAAACGGCCCAGAAATTGACACCGCCTTGTGAGGTCGCCGGGCAATTTTTTCCGCAGCGTGATGTCGACTGGTACACCCTCGACGCAAAGGCGGATGAGGAGTTTTGGATCGAAGTCTTCTCGCACCGCTTGGGCGTTCCGACCGATTCGTCGCTGATTGTCTTTGCGGTCGAGACATCCGAATCTGGCGAAGAAAGCTTAAAGCAGATCGCTTGGGTCAATTCGACTGCGGCGCGAAATGGTGGCTTTGAGTTTGACGAACGCTCCAATGACCCCGTCTATCGGTTTCAAGCTCCCGCCGACGGAACTTATCGATTCCTCGTGCGTGATGGCCGCAGTTCAGTGGTGTCGGATCCGAGTCTCGTTTATCGACTTTCCGTGCGGCCTGCGAAACCTGATTTTCGGCTCGCGATCACGCCGATCGATTCATCGGGAGCGGTCTTCATGCGCAAAGGCGGACGAGAAGCGGTCAAAGTCGTGGTCTTTCGGCAAGACGGATTCAATGGCGAAGTAAAGTTGTCGGCCAGCGGATTGCCGCCGGGAGTTTCGGCTTCGGACATGATCATCGGTCCTGATTCACATCACGCCGTGTTTACGCTTTCCGCGGCCAAAGATGCCGCTGCCGGGACCGGCGAAGTCAAAATCACTGGCACGGCAACGATCGATGGCCAGCAGATCGCGCGCACGGCTCGAATCGGTCAACCGCTTGCGATTGTCCCCTTCGCCCAGCCCAACAATCCTGGCCAAGGTAGCCTTTCCGCTCGGTTGGTCGATCGTTTGCCAGTGGTCGTGTCCGAATCCGAAGCCGAGCGAATCACACTCACACCCGTAGAGCCAATCGCCTTTGAAACTTCGCGTGGCGGGATCGTCAAAGTGAAGTATCAGGTAACTCGTGATACAGGTGCCGGCGGTACGATCGCGGGCTTTGCGTTCGGATTACCAGCGGTCATGAATGTTCCTCAATTCAATATCGGTGGCGATACCGGTGAAATCGAGTTTCGTTTCCCCGCGAACATGACACCGGGCACCTATTCACCGAACATCGCCGCGACGGTCCAGGGGATGAATTACACACGGAATCCCGAAGCCGCAGAGCAGGCCAAAACTCGTCAAACGCGAATCGCGGCGATCCTGATGGACGCCCAAAAATCGGCCCAAGAATCGCAAGCGGCCGCTACGAAGGCAACCGCCGATTTGACCCAAGCCAATACGCGGGTATCCCAAGCGACGACAGCGAAAAATGCCGCGACCCAAGCATTGACCGCCGCCACGACTGCACAAAAATCAACCGAGCAAGCCGTTGCGACTGCAAAGGCAAAACTCGCGACGACGCCGGATGATGCGACCGCAACGACGGCGCTTACTGTTGCCGAAAAGAATGCTGGCGATGCAGTGAACCAGCTTAAATTAGCGGCCGAAGCAGAAAAAATGGCGGTCGCTGCTTTAGAAAAGGCGATGCAGG
>DNWZ01000770.1 GCA_003506095.1 Planctomycetaceae bacterium
GACTAAAGTGAATGCGCGTATTTTCTGCGCGGATTGAAATGGCATTTTATCTTCATCAGGATATTTGTGTTTGGAATAAAACGATCGCAAACAGAGACGCACACTTCGCCGGCCAAGGGTATGGACCAGGAAGCTTTGGGCGCAGCGGTTCTCAATCGTGAACGATCACGCAGGCTGTCGCCTTGGCGGTCGATCCAAACAGCTCACGTCGGAGCCCTGATAAGAAACTGAATTGACTTGGCTGTCCGATAATCCTTGCCCGCNNCCGGCCCGAGCCGATCAGCCAGCAAGAGAATGGGTGTCGAAGTCGGACGCTCTGTTGGCAGCACTAAACTCAACAACACGTACAAGCGGTCGATTCCCTCGCATCGACGCTTACCGATGCCGGGGATCACCATGACCGTCGTCTCGGTATCGCAACGACCGGCGTCACACTTTTTCGAATCCCCTGCAAGCTTGGTGTCGCCTGATTGTTTCGAGCTGCAACAGGCGACAACTGTTTTTTTTGCCGAACAACAAGCGGATGAGGCGGCCTTTTTTTCGTTTGCTTCAATCGCGCACAACCGGTCAAACCACTCAGGCGGTTGGACCCCATTGGCGACTGCCCAGGCCAGCTTTTCCGACTGTGTAAGACAGCCACAGCCTGACCAGCAAGCTTGGGCGTTGCGACACGAACACTTGCAATCCATACACGGGAACGCGACCGATCGGTCCTTTATTACTGGCCTGGGAATCGAAATCACCAAGCCACTGGCCATCGCGCACACCAACAGCAACGCCGATATGAGTCGGCGATTGCGAATCGGATGAAGGATGAGCAGGCGGGGGAGCATTTGACAGATGTCAGCTATTGGGCGGCGTGGCAATCCAAGCGTTCCGGTTGCCAATGCAAGAACCGATCGATTCTAGCGGTCGGATCATCTTTAACATCCTCATCTTCACTCGGCCCAGGCGCGTTGTCAAACCTGCGTCAAAATGGCTACGTGCTTAGACCCTATCTGCTTCGGGCGGTTTCGACTTAAAACCGTGACGGGCGATCAGCAGGTGGACCGCGTCGTAAACCGTATGCGCCGCGATCGCGACCAACAGATTGCCGGTCCAAATCACCAGCCCGCCAAGATAAATGCCGATCAAAGTGGCCAGCACGATGTAGGTCGGCGTGACAGGGTGCATCAACCCGAACGCAACGGCGCTGGCGATGACTCCGGCACAAATCGTCAACCAACCCGCTTGATCCAGCGGCCCGATCATCCATCCCATCAACCAACCGCGAATCAGCAATTCTTCGCCGACCCCTGCGGCGAGCGAAATCGTGATCAGTTCCGCCGGGCCCAGCGACAGCAGCGACGACACGACCGGCATTTGGTCCAGTGCCCGCAATTCGCGAAACGGTTGCCAGTCGATCCGTTCGATGATTTCAACAGCCGCCAACATTGGCAGTGCCGCGATGGTGCCCCAGCCGATCGCCTTGGCAATCGGTAACAACGTTTCGATGCGAAACTCGGGCAACCATTGCCGCACGTCGACCCCCGTCAGCCAGCCCAAAAAAACGGCGACGAAACCCAGCCCGAGCTCGATCGTGATCGCGGTTCGGAATACCGAATCGGCTGGCGGTTCGGGTTCAGACATACTTACCTGGTGGATGGGTCGATTGAGCGGAGGCGGCGAAGGCTATAGATTGACGTTTATGAATGTCCAGGAAAACCGGTTGACCAACGAGCAATTGCATCGGATCGCCAAGGCACTGGCAGACCCACAGCGATTTGCGATCCTGCAGCGGATCGCCTGCCACCCCGAAGTCGCCTGCAAACAATTGGTTTCCGAGTTCTCGATCACCCAAGCAACCATTTCGCATCACTTGAAAGAACTCGTCGCCGCCGATCTGATCCATTGTCGCCGCGTCGGACAATGTGCGATGTTGTCACGGCGCGAAGACATTCTTATCGACTATCTTGACCATTTAAACCGTCGGCTCCTACCACCCTTGGCGGATTTGACTGCAGAAAACCAGTCAGCGACCGACGCGATCCCGCCTCAGTGCCTAATGGATAAAGCTTAATGGCACAGTGTTTAGTCAGTTTCGGGGCGAATCTGGGGACACGCGAATCGGCGATCGCAGCGGCGGCGCGCGAATTGTCGACGCTGGCTGAAGTGGCAAATTTTCGCGCCAGTCGACTCTACGAGACGCCGCCGATCGGCGGCCCCATCGGCCAGGAACCGTTTTTGAACGGCGTCGCAGCGTTCGATACCACAGCCGGTGCGAGGCAAGTGCTCGCTTGGTTGCAGGATCTGGAGAATCGGCTCGGGCGAGTGCGCGATCGACGCTGGGCAGCCCGTAGCATCGATCTGGACGTGGTTTTACATGGCAATTTGATCGGCGGCGCCAGCGACCTGACCGTCCCACACCCACGCTACACCGCGCGGCGTTTTGTCCTTCGCCCGGCGTGCGACGTCGCCGCCGATTATCGCGATCCGCGTTTCGGATGGACACTTCGCGAATTGGCCCAGCATTTGGAATCGGGCAACGCATCGATGGCGCTGTTGGGCAGCGACGCGGCGACGCGTGCCGATTTGTGCGATCGATTATCGTCGCGGTTCGGCATCCGCACGTTCGCCGAAAACCCGTTTCCGTCGCCGATGGCGGTGATCGCAAACGCCCCGGCCGTGGCACAAACGCCATTCAAAAAAATTACAGAAAATACGGAGCTGGCGGGTGAACGACCGATCGTCGACGTTGAAGATGATTCGGCGTGGGTTTCGGCGTTTGTCGGTCCGTTAACGATTGACGAGGCGGCCAGCGATCGCAATATCCCGCGGTTGATCGCTCGCATGCAGTGGACACGCCCAGAACAACGCTGGCCCGCACCGCACAACATCTGGCCATCGACATCACGCTGGCCCGAATACCGATTGGAAGTCGACGATCTCGATTGGGCCGCCGGTGAAGTCGCCTCGGCGCTCGATTCGATGCGTTGCCCGATCAAGCCGATTACTGAAGATGGAAATTGGTGGTGTTAAGCGAACGGGGGCGATGAACATCGGCTGACGGTCAAACGAAAAAGAGGCTACATTTGGCCGTCGCAGTCGACACCCTGATCGTTTCTTGCCGCTTACACGCCCACTCTCTCGCCACACCTTCAATTCAACACCATGCCCAAGCTCGCCGCGTTTCCGAAGGCCTACATGCACGCCCTCTGCAAAGACGGCACGATGAAACTGATCGAGTGGATCGAGCTCGCCGCGACTTTGGAAATCGACGGTTTGGAGTTCTATGCCGGTTTTCTAGAAATGGCCGATGAATCGGCTTGGCCAGGTTTTCGTCACGAAGTCGAAAAACGTGGCATGGCGATTCCCATGCTCTGCTGCTCACCCGATTTTACCCATCCTGACGAATCGTTTCGCAATACCGAAATTGCGAAACAACGAGTTTGGATCGATATGATTCACAAGCTCGGTGGCCAGTATTGTCGGGTGCTGAGCGGGCAACGGCGACCGGAGTTGAGCAATGAACAGGGGATCGCTTTGGCCGCGGACTGCATCCACCAGTGCCTGCCTTACGCCGCCCAGCGAGGCATCACGTTGATTATCGAGAATCATTATAAGGATGATTTTTGGCAATATCCCGAGTTCGCACAAAAGATGGATGTTTTTTGTGCCCTCGTCAACGCGGTCGAACATCCGAACTTCGGCGTCAACTACGACCCCAGCAACGCGTATCTGGCGGGTGATGATCCGCTGGAATTGCTGCGCCGCGTGTCGCATCGCGTTGTCACGATGCACGCCAGCGACCGTTATTTGATCGAAGGTACATTAGAAGATTTGCGTGCTGAAGAGGGCGGCGCGGCCGGTTATGCGAAACGATTGCGTCATGGCGAGATCGGCAAAGGTCTGAACGATTACGACGCTATCTTTACCGAATTGCGACGCGTCGGTTTTGATGGTTGGATCAGCA
>DNWZ01000239.1:0-545 GCA_003506095.1 Planctomycetaceae bacterium
CGAAGGTGTGCCTTCAATCGTTGCAACAACACCGCATAGCTTTCGACCGGTTTGACAACATAGTCATCCGCTCCGACGGCGAAACCGATCACTTGGTCAGACTCTTCACCTAAGGCGCTGAGCATCAGGATCAGTGTCTCGCGGGTTTCGGGAGCGGCTCGCAATTGCTTGCAGACGTCAACACCACTGAGCACCGGTAGATCGACGTCCAAGAAAACGACATCGGGAAGTTTTAGCTTGGCTTGATTAAGAGCATCAGCACCATCAGACGATCGAAACACATCGTAACCGGCTCGGGTCAGCTGGTACTCCAGCGTTTCGGCGAGCGGGCGATAATCTTCGACGATCAGGACTTTGGTTTTTGCCATAACACTACGGTAACCCAGGTTGGCACACCTCGCCCCCGCGGGGCAGAGCAACGGAAACGCCTTACGCGAACATCTTGTTCTAAAGCGGCCAAGATTGCATCCCCGATAATGACCAGCGTCTAGTTAAACCTCTGTGAAGAAAAGGTTAAGCAGAGCGTGTACCGGCGTTCACATCGC
>DNWZ01000239.1:569-2646 GCA_003506095.1 Planctomycetaceae bacterium
AGACCGAGCCCGGTGCCGCTGCTGTGATGTTTGCGTGACTTGTCGGCTCGATAAAACCGTTCGAAAACGCGTTGCTGTTCGTGCTGGGGGATGCCGATCCCGTTGTCGCGAACCGACAACACCGCGAAGTCGCCATCGAGCCGCGCAGTGGCGACGACCTGGCCACCGTCGGGCGTGTAACGGATCGCGTTACCGATCACGTTGTTGGCGATCGTTAAAGTCGCTTCGCGATCGGCGTAGACATTCGCCGGTTGTCCTTGGGACGGTTCGTGCAACAGCGTGATGTCTTTGGCAGCCGCGACGGGCGCGTAAGTTGCAATCGATTCGGCGATGACGGCGTCGAGGTCAACGGTTGCTAGTCGCAGGTGTTGCTTACCCGCTTGCGCCCGAGCGAGCGTCATCATGTCAGCGATCAAGCGTTCCAGTCGGCGACATTGGTCGTGGATTTGGGACACGAAGTGGATTGCCGCTTCGGGGTCGTCACTGATCGCAAGCTCGACCGTTTCGGCATAGCCCTTGATCGCTGCGAGCGGCGTTTTCAGTTCGTGAGAGACGTTGGCGACGAACTCGCGTCGCATCTCTTCGACTTGATGGTTTTCCGATTCATCGCGAGCGGTCAGCAGCACGGCGGTGACGTCTTCAAAGCTGACGGCTGCACAGAGCACTCGCAAGACGCGACGATTTCCTTCTGCATCACGCAGGTCAGCGACCACGTCACGAGGCGCCTTATCCTTGACGACCAAACGTACCGCTTCGAGCAATTCGGGTTGGCGGATCGCTTCGACCAGCGGCTTGCCGACCGGTTCCCACGAGATCGAAAAGAATCGTTTCGCGGCCGCATTGGCCATCGTCACGCGGCCCTTTTGATTGACCAGCAAGACACCGCTGTCGAGATTGGCCAGCACGGCGATCGTCTGGGCACGCTGGGCACGCAACCTGTTGAGCAACCCTCGTCCGGCTTCGCAAGCGGCGGACATTTCCGATATCGTTCGCGGCGAAAAACGTGTGCTCGGCAAGACCAGCGAGGCTTGGTTTACGGGCGAAGTATCACGAGGAATGGCATCGAGCAGTTGTTGCAGTTGGCCTTGCAGCGACTTCGTTTCCGCGTCCAGGCGATCATCGAAGTCGTTTTGCAACGTAACTTGTTTCGCAACGTAGGCGATTGCCAATAGCGTCGCGGCGATCAATCCCAAGGTTGACAAAACCACCAATGCGCTGGCGACCGTAAAGACGATCGCGTACACCGCCCAACCAGCCGCGATCGGCAGGCCGATTGTCCAGATTCGGATCGGCGACAATTGCGGCGATGGGTAAAGTGACATCAGGGTTGTGAACCTGGATCGGAAACAATTCCCGTTTTCTGTGTCGCCGGGGCAAGCTGGACGCATTGACCTGCGGCAACGTCATTTGGTGCGTCACGCCGATCTAAGCTTTGCTTTGGATGAATCATTCGCTTGACCCAATTCAGCATCGCCACCAGCGGCACGCGGCGGAGGTGGCCATGCTTTGACGCTTGCATGATTTGATGCGAATCGATATCCATCGCAGTCAACCAACCGCCGCCAAAACAATAAGTGTCGACGCATACAATATGGCCCAAGTTTAACACTTCACCGTTGGGTTGAGGTGTGTGGCCGACGTAAACGCGTTTGCCACTGCAATGCGGACCGGGCCACCGTGTCGGATGATTCCAATAACGATGCGCATCGTCGGTCAGTTCAATCGGACAAACAGGATTGTATCCCGCGTGTATAAAAATTTCGTTCTCCATTTCATGATGGGAACGCAAGGACCGAAAGAAATCGAGATGCAATTGGGGCACTCTTTCCAGTGATCCGCCGTAGCTGGCGACTGTCGATTGTCCGCCGCTTTTGGTCCAAAAATCGGGATCGAGCCCGCCAAACAATACGGCCATCAACATCACTTCGTGGTTACCCCGCAAGGGAATCACACGCGTTTGGCGAGTCAGTTGGACAATCAAATCGATCACACCGCGCGAGTCGGGGCCACGATCGATATAGTCGCCTAAAAAGATCAGCGTATCGTCGCGCGTCGGTGCGATCTCATCAACAAGAGC
>DNWZ01000371.1:0-3045 GCA_003506095.1 Planctomycetaceae bacterium
GGACTGAACAGTGCCAGCGGTCGATCGTATCGCCCGGCGTCGCCCAAATCATGAAGCCATCCAACAAGTGACAAGTTGTCACAAATCTCGTCCTCGAACTTGACTTCGGTGTGGAGGGTCATAGCATCCCCCGGTTTTTGTTGATTGCGATTGTTCGCATCTGCCCACGATCCCCCCAGTTAGACAGCTAATGGATTTGCGTCTCGTCTACGCGACACAAAGTCATTTGTGAATCGCGAAACAGGAAAAACGAGACACAAGTGGCCTTTATGAATCGTCTACGAGACACAAAAGTCAAAGTACCTTTCGCCCTTCGGCCTGATTCACCAATTCACTGAACGCCAGTATCGCCGGCCGACTGCCGCAACACGGCAAGCGCTCCGTCGTAACCAACCGCATCCCGGTCCGCGTAAAGCCATCCATGAGTCGCCAGGCGCTCACAGATTTCGACCTCGAAGTGGATCTCGGTGTGTAGGTTCATTGGTCAAGGCTTTCGCTTTGGACGCGTCACAGTATATTTTTGCCTGGGATGCTTCGGGCTATCAGGCATTGTCGGGCGAATCAAATCCGCCATTACCATTGGAGTGATGTAATGCTCACGAACGTGGTCAACAGACCTGTTTAGGAAGTTGGCAATTTCCGCAGCCGATAGTTCTTTCCATTCCAAAAGCTGAATGATCGCATCAACAGCGGTATTCCGCGCTTGCACCTTACCCCCCAGATGATCAAGGATTGCCTGCAAGTCCGGAGGTGGTGCATTTCCCGCTTCGAGTTCGCCCGTTTGCCCCGCGGCGTCTGGCAGACGGAGCTTACCGGATTCGGGGGCAAGCTTACCAGATTTGCTTTCGAGCTTACCGGATTTGGTGTCGAACTTACCGGACTCGACTGAGCCGGCAGCCCTTGGGGGCCAATTGGACATCGCCCGTCGAGTTGGTTCGTAATACGTGTTCGCCGCCTGCCCCTTTTTCTCCAGCAAGCCCAGGTCACACAATCGGCGCAAATGTTTGCTTGCTGCCAGCGTGTCACAATCCCGATTCAGCTCGCGATAGGTTCGGTTCTCGATCGATCCTGCTTCGCGGGCTGAAATCATCGCCCTCATTTCGTCTTCCGTGAGTCCGACATCATCAAAGCTTTTCAGCCAATCCAGATCGTCTTGCGTCAAAAAATGGTGAAACAGAAGAGTCGCCGAGAACGTGTTACCAGTGCGATCCGACTTCAACCTCGGGACGGAAAGATCACGTTCCTCCATCAACTCTCGCATCACCCGAATACCACTTCCCTTGGTCTCAGCAAGCTTGACATCATGCAGCACTGCCGCGATTTTCGGGTTTCGCGCCTCGGAACCTGGTTCACCCAATCTTTCTTCGTTCTTGATTGAAAAGCCGGGGTTCAGAACCTCCAGGCGATTGGAATAGCGAATAATCTGAATTGACCCATGCACCCGATAATCACGATGCATCGCAGCGTTGGCTACCACCTCGCGAACGACACGATCGGGCAACTGAGGGATTTCCTTCCCCTGAATCTCGCCCGCCGGAAGTGAGAACGCTTTGGGCAAATCGTCCATGATTGCTGACCGTGCACGTTGGATCGCTCGGATCAATGGCGAGCGAATTTCCACGGTATCGAATCGACGATCCGGGTCTTCGATCCATTCCGTTCCGGCAATCCGGATGTAATCGATTCGCATCATCGGAAACAATCGCCGCAATGCCATTGGCTTGCCGAACAGCAAAACTCCGGCCACGGTTGGCTTTAGTTCGCCGTTCTCCCGGTCAACGGCACAGAGCGCCTCCAGCAACTCGTCACGTTGCCACTTCAATTCTTCGGCGTCTGGATTGACATCTTTACGAAGCAGTCGGTAGTAATCCACCGCTTCATCGTCGAGGTCGTCTAGGCGAGCATTCGACATGATTTGTTCGTCATACGTCTTGCCATCGCGACCTCGATAAAAGACGACCAGATCATCTTCAGTGCATTTTTGATCGGTTGAGCCGATACGACGACGCGCGCTCTTGGGAAGTTGCTTGTTCTTAAAGTAAACGGGCTTTTCGTGAGGTCCCGCTTCGGAAATGAATACCACTACCACGTTCTTGCCATCGATCAATTCCACCGAAATCCTAGGACGGACAACAGTGTTGAACATGTTCGCGCACTGGCTAGCGATATCGCTTTGCAACTTATCCGGATCGGGAACACCCACCACTTCGTATACGGGCCAAAACGAATCCGACGCGGGTGCTACGCCTAAAATTAGGTATCCACCACCGAGCCCCGGTTCGTTCGCGAATGCGCATACCGTCTCCATCAACGATTCACCAGACTCTGAGGACGTCTTGGCCTCAATTGAAGCGTGCTCATCGAGCGTATTGAGTTCCTCGATCAATTGCCGCGCGGTCTTCATGCAACCTCCTTGCCTGCAAATGATCGCACATCAATCTTGCCGGTGACGGCAGCAGAGATGAGAGCGGTACGGCGTTCTTGGAGAAGGGTGATGGCGCGGGTGGATTCAGATTCAAGAATGTCAAACTTCGAAGTTTCGACTTCGACATGTTTAATAATTACTTGTTGCTCCTCAATAGGCGGGACAAGAACGGGCGATTCCTTTACGTCTTCTAAGCTAAGTCCCTGCTTTAAACCGTATTGCGATAAGTCGAAGTATGTTCGCCCCAGATCGCTCTTTAGGAGGATACCAAGAAACATTGGAAGCATCGTGCCATTTGGACGAACCAAACAAAGATGTTGGTTTACGTAAGCAGTTTCGGGAACGGCACTGCAAACCGCGACATTGCCCGTCTTGGCACCCGTCACACAGATTACAACATCGCCGTCGAATAGTTGAGTTCGCGTCGTTTCAGCGTCATTGGTGACCCTCACACGTTTGGAACTCGCAAAATCAATTTTAAGTGCGTTGTCAAGATCGCCGCTTTGAATGAAAAGCGTTCCCTCCTCAGCGATTCGCTCAGACCATCCGCGCGGACCACTCGTCACGAAACTGCTGACCGTTTTGACACGTTGCACCTCCCAATGTTCCGGCACATCGCC
>DNWZ01000371.1:3070-3694 GCA_003506095.1 Planctomycetaceae bacterium
GCAACTCAATCAACCGCCGCTGCTCAGCAACCAAGGCGTCGATCTTCGAGGTTTCCCGGTCAAGGAACGATGTGATCGCGTGTTGTTCGGGGAGTGGGGGCAACGGGATAATGCTACTTTGCAAGAGCGTTTGATTCATGCTCTCGACCGTAGCACCCTCATTGGCCCAGGCCAGCAGTAGATGATCATTCAAGCCCTGAGCCCAACGCAGGAAAAACTCCGGTACACAATAATCAGGGAAGAATTGAAACGCTTTGAGGTCTTGGTTGATTGCGCAGGGGACTTCACTAATTGAAACGGGCAGAGTGTGCTGAAGGATTCCAGAACGGATGACCATTAACAATGTTCCCGCGGGATATAGAGCCGTCGTACTGTTCTCCAGTCCCAACTGGGTGATGTGTTCCTCTGCGTCGCAAATAGCTTCGGTTTTCATGTCCTTTGGCGACACCCAGGGAATATCACCCTGCCAGTATTCAGGTTTCTCTCGACTTGGTGTTCCGCCTCCGGAAATAGCGGCGATGTGCCGAATCCGTCGCAGCGACCAGTGCTCCGGGACTTCGCCGAGCCACTCAACGCCACTGTCTTTGTAATCCCGATATCTCGGAAAACTCATTGCGAAAGCTC
>DNWZ01000317.1 GCA_003506095.1 Planctomycetaceae bacterium
CGACCGTCACCATCGCGCACAGCCGGACGAAGAACCTCGCCGAGGTGGTGCGCCGCGCCGATATCGTAGTGGCCGCCGTGGGCCGCCCGGAGATGGTGCGCGGCGACTGGATCAAGCCGGGCGCGGTGGTGATTGACGTCGGGATCAATCGCGTTGGCGAGCGTCTGGTCGGCGATGTTGCGTTTGATGAAGCGGTCGAAATTGCATCCGCGATCACGCCGGTTCCCGGAGGGATTGGGCCACTGACAATCGCGATGCTGCTGAGAAATACGTTAATCGCCGCAAAAAATCTTGGCTAAGAGATCGAGCGGCGGTTCAAACAGAGCCTAGCCGTGCGACAGGTTGCCATCGAGCATCGGTGAATTCGGGCGTTTTTCGCGAACTCGGGATGCAACCAGCGTAATGAACATCCCTTTCTGGACGATTCGTTTGTCCTGGTTGACCAGTTGTCGCAGCCAAGTGACGCGGCCAGCGCGGCGACCATGGCTGGCCAAATCGGTCACGCGGGTCACGACTTGGACGACATCGCCAAAAAAAATCGGGGCATCGAACTCCCAATCGCTGATTCCGATCAACGCCAACGTCGCAACATTGGGACGGGTGCTGGACAGCCCGGCAAGAATGCTTAAACCCAACAAACCGTGCGCGACCGGGCCGCCGAACGGTGACGCCGCAGAAAGCAACTGGTCGGTATGCAAAGGGTCGTGGTCGCCCGTCAATTCCGCAAAATCGGCAACATCCTCCGCCGTTACTTCGCGGACTTCACTGACCCATGAGTCGCCCCGATGCAGGTCTTCAAAATAGAGCGGCGTTTGCATGACAGCGATCCTAAGGAGCGTCGACGAACGGCTTGCTGTTAACTAGAAACCACAATGATGCACTGCGCATGGGAATCCTTGCAATCGCCTGCACGCCAACCGCGTTACTATTCACCCTTTTACCGATCTATTGTATTACCTGGGGCGAATAACAACGATAGGTTCTCCTTGACGATTGCGCAATCAACCACTTTCTGTTCATTCTAACTACTTATCACGCAATCCAGACAAGGCGTTCCCTTGATTTGTCAATGCGTGTGGCCGCGCCGTTGGCATCCAATAACCGCTGAAGCAATGCTCGCTGTCGCCAGTCGCGATCGCCCGCAGAATCGCGATCTTATCGGCCATCACAGCGGTATTGGGGATCAATTCGCCAGCCTGAATGCCGAATGGTCACGTCGCAAAGCAACCAAGGTCGCCCCGAAATTGCCTCGGTGCATCGGGCTTCGGGGCCCAAGTCTCGTGCTGAAGGGGGCCAAAAGATTTGGCAACGTCAATCCGAACGCAAAAAGACTGCCTGCTTTTATTGCACCGCGCCACGTCAAACTGCAAGACAACGCATCAACAAGAAGGGTTTTTGGTCGCATGTTCAAAACGACGATCGGCGGGACAGGCAGACGAGCGGACCGGACAGACACTTAGGATAGCGTGATCCTTAACGCCGTATCAAAGTCGCCAGAGATCCTCTGCGATGCTTGCCAAACAATGAAAGCACATGAGCAATCCATGCGCAAGAGAGGGTGGGGCCTTCGGTAGATTTCACAGTCTATGCGGANNGCGGATTATTCCACAAAGAAGGGAATCCGATGGCTCAATGCTGTAAAGGGTGATCGCTTTCCGAAAGCAGAATAGCTTGTAGTTATATGGAAGTGCGACGAAGGGATTATCGTGAACACGCAACCAAGGCACCTTTTGGGACGCTGCATCTCCGCAGGAATGTTAGCGTCCTTCGTTTTGCTAGGTTGCGCCGGTTTTTCCGGTTGTAAGGTAGGGCCAAACTATCGCACCCCATCGAGTTTGATGAATGATCGCTGGTCACTGGATGATCATCCACGTTTGCATGGCGAGACTGCCGATCTGAGCACTTGGTGGAAGCATTTTAATGATCCGATTCTGGATTTCTTAATCAACCAATCCGCCGACCAGAATCTAACGCTTCGCGAGGCCGGCGCCCGGATCCTCGAGTCGCGGGCACGTCGCGACGCGACAATCGGTAGCCTTTTTCCGCAAGCCCAAGCCGCTAACGGTAACTTCAGCGGCAACCGTATCAGTCCAAACATCGCAAACTTCTTCGCTTTTCCCGGTGTTTTCGATCCCGATTTGAGCCCTTCCAATTGGACGGTCGGCGTCGGTGCAACGTGGGAATTGGACTTTTGGGGACGTTACCGCAGAGCAGTTGAGTCGGCTGATGCCTCTCTCGATGCGGCCTGTGCCGCTTATGACGAATCTCGCGTGCTTTTGTTGGCTGAAGTCGGGCAAACTTATGTGGAACTAAGAACGCTTGAGAACCGCCTGGAACTGGCGAAGCTAAATCTCCAGTCGCAAGAAATGACGCTCGGTATAGCTCAAAAACGCCAAGAAGCAGGATTGGGGACCTCGCTCGATATCGCGCAGGCGGAAACCAATGTTGGGCAAACCAGCGCGACGTTGCCACTTCTACAGATTCTTCATCGCCAAGCAAACAATCGACTTTGTTTATTGCTCGGCCGAAATCCGACCAACTTGCAAGTCGAAATCGGTTTTAACACCCCAATTCCTCATCCGCCACACAACCTTGCATTCGGAATACCAGCGGATCTGCTGCGCCGCCGCCCAGACGTTCGTCGTGCGGAGCGAGAATTGGCCGCACAATCGGAAAAGATTGGGATCGCCAAGACCGACTTCTATCCTCATATCACGCTAACAGGAAACATCGGTCTTGCTTCCGAAGATTTCAGTAATCTCTTACGCTCCAGCAGTGGCATCGGCGTTATATCGCCAGGTTTTTCTTGGAATCTGCTTAACTACGGACGGATCAAAAACAACGTCAAGGCCGAGCAAGCGGCCTTCCAAGCCCGATGTCACGCCTACCACAATTCGGTGCTGAAAGCGTGTCAAGAAGCCGAAGACGCGCAAGTCGCCTACATCTACGGGTTTGATCGTGCCGATGCACTGCATCGCGCCGCTAACGGTGCCTTAATGGCGGTTAAAAAATCAGAAGAACTGTTTCGTGCAGGGACAATCGATTTCGGACGCGTCTATATTCTACAAGCTGAATTATTGGTACAGCAGGACCAACTGGCTTCTGCCCAAGGCGATCTCGCAAGTAATTTGATCAATCTCTTCAAAGCTCTAGGCGGTGGTTGGGACAAAGTCCACTTCCACGACACCCTGGTGAGCAACTGATCTATCAGAAAAGTTCCCTTAAAAAGCCAATCGCCGAACCACGAGTGACTTTTTGGCGTTCGATGCTCATTCGCTAGTTCCGGGCTTTCTGTCTCATCGTCCACTCTGGACAACCGACTGCATTTCCATCAAAATGGGGTATTCCGGGCTGGCCCGAATGGGATGCTTTGCGGCGGGNNCGTGGTTGGGAAAGCGTTGATTTTTCCGCCAATGACGATTGAACAGGCCTCAGTCAGGCCCAAGGCAGCGATTTTCATTGAGATTCGCCTCTGGCCTGTCCCTTCAGCCCTCGTCATGCACGCACTCCAGGGTAGAGCCCATTCTCGCAACACAACGCCGGTGCTGAGCTGACTGCGGGCTCGAATTATAGGCATCTCGAAGGAAATAAAAAGGACATCACCTTGATTGGCAAACAAAACCCGATCGCGATCGTCGGCATGGCATGTCGATTCCCTAAAGGACTAAACTCAATTGAAACCCTGTGGAATGCTCTGAAAAACCGGTTCAGCGCAATCGATACCGTTCCTGCTGAACGTTGGTCCGTCGATCGGTACTTCTCTTCCAATCCGATCGCAAAAGGAAAATCGTATATCAAGCGCGGTGGGTTCCTGTCCTGTGATATTCGGAAATTCGATGCATCGTTTTTCGGGATTTCGCCACGCGACGCCGAAAATATGGACCCCCAGCAACGATTGCTGCTGGAAGTCGTTTGGGAAGCATTCGAGAACGCCGGGATGATCCTACCGAACTACGCCGGAAAGAACATCGGCGTTTATGTCGGCGGCTTTATGCTCGATCATATGATCACCCAGATGTCTTCGAGTAACCGGTCGGCAATCAATCAAAATACCGCGGCAGGCATGATGATGACCATGCTGTCGAATCGCATTTCTCATACTTTCGATTTTCGGGGACCCAGTCTTTCGATCGATACAGCATGTTCATCTTCTTTAGTTGCATTTCACTATGCGTGCCAAGACCTCTGGCATAACAATACAGAGTTTGCGATTGTCGGCGGTTCAAATGTGATGCTGCGTCCTGAGTATCCAATGGGTATGTGTAAAGGACAATTCTTGTCGCGAGACGGCGAGTGCAAATCATTCGACTCGCGTGGCGACGGCTACGGTCGTGGAGAAGGCGCTGGCGTCGTTTTGCTGAAACCATTGGACACAGCGCTTCGCGATGGCGATGAGGTTCTGGCAACAGTGATCGCCACCGGCAGCAATCAAGATGGTCGTACGCCGGGGATCTCCATGCCAAGCCGCGAAGCCCAGAAGGCGCTGATTGAAAGTGTGTGTTCCCGTTATGAGGTCGAACCAGCGTCTATCAACTATGTAGAGTGCCACGGAACCGGTACCGCTGTCGGTGATCCGACAGAGACCGGCGCCATCGCTGCGACGTACGGCGAAGCACGCCGAGCCAAGAACCTAACTCCTGTTATTGTTGGTTCGATTAAGAGCAACATCGGGCACTTAGAAGCCGCCGCTGGCGTCGCTGGCGTTATCAAAGCGACGCTCACTCTGCTGCACCGAGAAACAACGCCGCTGGCAAACCTGATCGAGCCGAATCCCCAAATTCCATTGACAGATTCGAAAATCCGTCTCTCCAACGAAGCAATCCGTCTGGGACTTGAGAACGAAGATATTCGTGTCGCGGTTAATTCATTCGGATACGGCGGCAGCAATGCTCATGCCATTCTACAATCTGCCCCGAACGCAAAAATGACTTTGGACGGCCAGGGTGCGGACGCGACACGTGCATCCGAACTGCCAATGTCGCAAGACTTTCCGTTCTTTCTTCCGCTGTCTGCGCGAAGCGATCGGGCGCTTTCTGCGCTGGCTGGCAAATATGCCGATTTGTTAAGAACGAACGTTGCGTTGGGCGACGTTCTATTCTCGGCAATGCATCGACGCGCACACCTTACACACCGCGCGGTTGTCAAGGCAAAGACAAGGCAAGAGCTAATAGATGCGCTCGATGCTTTCGCAAACAACACCGAAAGTGACCATGTTGTCAAGGGAGTTGCACCGTACAACGGCATTCGAAAACCTGTTTTTGTCTTTACCGGCATGGGGCCACAGTGGTGGGCAATGGGCCAGGAGTTGTATCGTGCGAATTCGATCTATCGCAACGCGGTAAACGATGCCGACCAGATCTTCCAACAGATCTCGGGATTTTCAATTCTTGCCGAAATGCTTCGCAACGAAGACGAATCGGAAATCAAACGAACCGAGTTTGCACAACCCGCAAACCTAATGATCCAAATCGGATTGCTTGCCGTTTTGAATAAATCGGGTATAGAACCAGGAGCTGTCGTGGGTCACTCCGTCGGCGAACTCGCCTCGGCTTACGCCGCAGGCGTTCTCGATCTGAAGGACACGCTTACCGTCTGCTATCATCGCAGCCGCTTGCAAGCAACCTGCAAAGGAACCGGGGCAATGCTCGCAGTCGGTCTAAGCAGTGACCAAATCAAGCCGCAAGTTGAACGGTTCGGCAACAGCGTCTCAATAGCGGCCATTAACGGACCGTCCAACGTAACGATTGCGGGTGAAACAAATGCGATTATGCAGATCTCGGCTGAGTTGACCGCTCAATCAATCTTTAACAAATTATTGGAAGTCGAAGTCCCGTATCACAGTCCGATGATGGATCCGATTCTCAATGAACTCGAATCCGCACTTGCAAATGTTCGAACTCAATCACCACGCATCCCCCTCTACTCAACCGTTACTGGCTTAAGAGTCAACCACGCCGACTACGGTGCAGATTATTGGCCTAAGAATGTGCGTCAGCCCGTTGATTTTCGCGGTGCAACGGCGTCCATTCTCAACGACGGATACAACGTTTTTCTTGAAGTCGGGCCGCATCCAGTCTTGTCGACTTCGATCAACGACTGCGCAAAAGATCTTGGAAAAGACTGCCGCTTGCTGTTCATGCTCCGTCGAAATCAGCCAGAAGAATCATTGCTTTTGCGTTCGGTAATGTCAGTTTTTGCTAGCGGATGCGACTTGAAATGGGATATCCATTGCAATCGCGGAAAACACACGACACTGCCAAACTATCCATGGCAAGGCGAAGACTTTTGGATGGAGAATGATCGCGCCCGTCAAGAACGAATCGGCGAGGTTGTCTTCCCGATGTTGGGGATTCAAGAGGCCCCGGGGGTTCCGGCATATCGAAACGACTTCGACCACGAACCAGTATTGTACCTCCGTGATCACGTCGTCACAGGTTTGCCGATCCTGCCAGCGGCCGGTTATGTCGAAACTTTGCTCGAATTGGCGAGTATTCATCAGCCAGACGCAGCTGCCTACATTATACGCGATTTTCAAATCTTCGCGCCGATGATCATCACCGCCGATCGCGGCTTGGATTGCGTTACAACGTACGATCCTGCAACCCAATCCGCGACGATCCGAAGTCTTGAAAATGGTCGCCTAGGACCCGGTCAAACGCATGTCACAGCGCGGACCGCAAGTCTATCGCGTTTCAAATTCAGTGAAGTCAACATTTCGGCAATGCGTGCCGGTCTGGAAAAGTCCGTTTCCACGGTTGATTTTTATCGAAATCTCGACTCAATCGGATTGACCTATGGACCGGCGTTCCAAACCGTCAAAGAAATTTACACGAACACCCAGGCCAGTCACGTCGTTTCACGAATCGAAGTTCAATCCGAGGGGATTGGACCTTTGGCTCAATATCGATTGCATCCAACTTTGCTCGACGCATGTTTTCAATCTCTAATGGTTTTGCTAGGTGATTCGAACATCACTTACCTTCCCACCGGATTTACTGAGCTTTGTGTCTATGCGAAAAGATCGCCAAAGCGAGTTTGGTGCATAGCCGAGCGTGTATCGCAGGATGATCGTCAAATCATTTGCAATCTTACCCTCGTTGACGACGCGGGCTCGATCGTCGCAAGCCTGCGTTCGATGAAACTAAGTGCGGCATCAAAACGCCAGCGAACCGACCGCTTCGGCGATCCCGTAAAACGTCAAATCCTAGAATACCAATGGCAATATGGTGAAACGCTCTCGGAACCCAAGCGTCTTGGATATTGGTTGATCGTCGGAAATGAACACACGATGTTTCAACAAGTCAGCGATCGACTTGAATCTTATGGTGCGATTGTTTCTGGCGTTGCCACACGAGGTGATGATTACCGGCGCGATGGAAATCAATTCACGCTTCGATACAGCGACGTCACACAAGCAAACCAACTTTTTACGGATCTAGGTGAACTTGATGGTGTGCTCTTCCTCAGTGGTCTATCTGCATCCGCTTCGTCGAACGATCCTACCGGAGAAATCGCGGTCGGTGAAATCGCAACCTTGACGAGGGCGATGTTATCGAATCCGTCAACGCGTACACCAAGAGTGTATGTCGTTACTCAGTCGGCTTTCCAGATTCCTAGTTATGAAGGGAATGTTGAACCCGCGCAAACGGCGATCAACGGTTATGTTCGCGTCGCATTCAACGAACTTGAAGGACTGCGATTCAGCACGGTCGATGTACAGGACAGAATCGATGACTCGCTTGTCGATTGTCTTGCGCTGGAACTTTTGTGTGATTCTCATCATGACGAAGTCGCCCTGCGAGGCGGCCTACGACTCTGCAGCGAACTCCGCGATAGCACGCTGCTGACCAGCGATCGTGTCGAAACAAACAAACTCGATGATTCCAACCCAGTTTTAATCCGTGCCTTGCGACCGGACGTTGAAAGCGTTGGTACAGCACGAATCGTTTCCGCACCAACTCAGGTTTATGCCGAGTGTGACATTCGTATTCGCGTCGAGTCGACGGTTGTTCCACCAGGACTGCTAAACCCAGCGACCGCAGACGCAATCCATCAACCGGTTGTGGAGTTCGTCGGCACTGTTATCGCAGCGGGATCGCAAGTTTTGGATCTAGAGGTCGGAATGCGTGTGATCGGATTCGGCCCACCAGAGATTGCCAGCCACTTTGTCGGTCCCCGTGAAAGCTTTTACCTAACGCGAATCGATGAAGCGTTTGAAACACCGCAGATTCTCGGCGAACTGAAAGTTTTCTCTCGCGCCGAACAGGTTGTTTCATCACTTGCGATTGCCCCCTCGCAAACCGCGCTCATTGAAGCAACACCAATCGGAATCGAGATTGCAAAGCGATTGAAATCAAAGGGTGTTTGCGTAACCTTACTACGTACGGATTTAGAAGACACGAATGAAGTTGGCGACAACTGCTCTTCGCTGTACTCACTCTGTCCCGAAGGAATCGCTTCTGCGGTATCCGATAAGACGAAGAATCGCGGGTTCGACTATGTTGCTGTTTCGCTCGCTCATTGGCAACGCTCTTTTGACCTTACCATGGTTCGCGTTGGTGGAGTATTGATCGACCTCGAAGAGCAGGCGGCTCCGGCATCGTTACCCGCGAACGTTGGCGGACTCGTACGTACCGATTTGCAATTC
The DNA here is from genome assembly GCA_003506095.1 of Planctomycetaceae bacterium. Classification (GTDB taxonomy): domain Bacteria; phylum Planctomycetota; class Planctomycetia; order Pirellulales; family Pirellulaceae; genus UBA6163. Next base: position 8,648 of record DNWZ01000317.1, read on the forward strand.
TTGCTCCAAGACAAAAGCAAAGTTGAAAAAACACTTGCACGCTTAATTGCAAACACCAGCGAGCAATTCCAAGATTCTGCGACCCTACTTCAAGTTGGGCTCGCTGACCTTGCATGGCAAAAGCTACCGATTGCAGATACCAATGCAAGAATCATTTTGCATTTCGAAACACGCGGAAGCGATTTGCCTGTGGTACAGCGCGATACCTACTCGTTAGATCCCACTGCGACCTATTTAATCACGGGTGGATTTGGGGGATTTGGTCGCGAAACCGCTCGCTGGTTAATGGCCCAGGGCGCACGCAATATCGTTCTTACCGGACGCACAGGCGCCGATAACGACGACCGAAAGAGCTTTGTCAAATCACTCGAGAATGGTGGTGCAAATGTCTTGGCCACCGCGTGTGACACTTCCGACATCAAGCGTCTGCAAGAAGTGCTTGCCCAGATTAGCTCAACAATGCCGCCGTTGCGGGGTGTCTTCCACTCCGGTGCTGAGATTATCGACCAGCCGATTCAGGAACTGGACCTAGAAACGTTAGGGCGAGTTATGCGAAGTAAGGCACTTGGCGCGTGGAACTTGCACCAAGCAACCCAGGGCCTGCCTTTAGAGCATTTTGTTCTCTATTCGTCTGTCGCCAACCTAGTAGGGAACAGTCGTCAATCGGCATACAGCGCCGCTAACGGATTTCTGAATGGCCTTGCCCATATGCGCAACGCACTCGGACAGCCAGCGACAAGTGTAAATTGGGGTGCGATTGCGGATGTTGGCGTTGTTGCAAAGGACGAGAAACTGGAGCAGTTCTTACGCTATACAGGATTGCGTGGAATCGAATCTTCCGAAGCGTTAGAGGTGATGCGAATCGCACTTTCGCGTGAAGTGGTGCAATTCGGTGTCACAATGATTACAAGCTGGGCAGACTGGGCGCGGTTTGAAACCCGCGGTGCGACGTCGCCACGATTCGCCGCATTGATCAGTGCGGACTCGCAGGGGCAAGACACATCGACTCGTGATGCGCTAATCGCAGAGCTTAAAACTTTGAATCCCGCAGATCGCGTTGAATTGCTGACAACCTTAATTGTTGAGATCGTTGCAGCAGTACTAAAAGCCGACCCAGCAACGATCCCTTTCGATAAGTCGATCAATCAATTAGGAGTTGACTCGCTTATGGCTACTGAGATTCAAATGCTTCTGGACACGAAACTCGGATTGTCCGTGTCCATACTCGAACTGATTGGCGACACATCGGTTCGGGCAATCGCAACTCAGTGCATTTCAAATATGCAATTGTCTTAAACACAATAAAGTGCTGATGAAAAATCCATACTTCGCGGGAAGAAGTGCCAGGTGTTGCTTGATGAAAATTATTTTTTCTGAAAAGCAGCACTTGGTGTCTTCTCCTGCTAAATCTTAAAAAGACACAACAACACTTTGCCAGGAATGCAACCATGAGCTTTAAAGACAGTATCGAACGCCTGAAGAAGGGGATGAATCTTGCCCCTATGGAATCGGGCATGAATCCAGAGAACGAGAGGACAATACCTTACCAATCGGCCTTCTCCAATTTTGCAGACTTTCCGGAGTACAAAGATTTTACAACGATGCAGTGGTACTATGAAAATCAGAAGTACACTAAAAATCAATTTCTGAAACACATCGGATCATCTGACGCGACCGTCGATCTTGAAGGCCGCAAACTGATCAACTACTCCAGCTACAATTACCTTGCCTTAGCCTGCGACGAACGGGTTAAAAACGCAGCGATACGTGCAGTCGAAACCTTTGGTGCAAGCACCGGAGCGGGGCGATCCATCACTGGCGAAATCGACTTGCATCAAGAGTTTGAAAACACTGTGTGCGATGTTCTAGGAACCGAGGATGCCGTCGTTTCTGTTGGCGGATACAGCACCAACGCTTTTACCATCGGATACCTTTGTCGTCCTCAGGATCTGATCATCTACGACGAACTTATCCACAATTCGGCAATTGTTGGTTGCAAGATGACTTCATCAAAGCGACTGTCATTTCCGCACAACGATTACGAAACTCTCGACCGGTTGCTAGCACAAAACCGGAACAAGCACGAGCGGGTCTTGATCTTGGCCGAGGGTGTCTACAGCATGGATGGCGACATTCCCGACGTCCCACGATTAATTGAGATCAAAAAGCGTCACAAAGCGCTGTTGATGGTTGACGAAGCGCATTCAATGGGGGTCATTGGTCCCAACGGCTTGGGCGTGGTTGACTATTTCGGCCTTAATGCGAGTGATATTGACATTCTTTATGGTTCGATGAGCAAAGCCTTCGGAACATGTGGTGGCTATGTTGCTGGTCCAAAGCCGTTAATCGCGATTCTTAAAAACTATGCGCCCGGAGTGTTGCTTTATGGTGCAGCCCCGACACCTGCAAACACTGCCGCAGGGCTTGAATCGCTTCGAATCATGCGAGCCGAACCCGAACGTGCACGACGTGTGCAAGCCAATGCTGCTTACTTCATCGAGAAAGCCCGCGAGGCCGGCCTGAATACCTACAATTCGCGTGACTCCGGCGTTGTTCCGATCATCACACGCGACTCTGAAGTTGCGCTCTGGTTGTCCATTCAACTTTTTGATCTCGGCATTTGCTCTTTTCCGATGCTTTTTCCCATCGTCCCGCGAGACAAATCACGATTGCGGTTCTTTTTGAATACCAATCACACAAAGGAGCAGATCGACTACACCATCAAATGTCTTTCAGACTGCCTGGCAAAAGCACCCAAGTCGAAAGGTATCATGTAGACACAGATGCAAATGTGCAGGTTGTGTTGGAGAGATAAAAATGCAGCAAATTCAATTTTCAACTTTTGGCCAACCGAGTGTTGTTGCCCAGTGTTTAGAAGTTCCTTATGTAGGGTCACCTGCCGCATGGGAGGTGGTCGTAGCGATCGAAGCATTTCCGATCAATGCGGCGGACCTTGCCGTTCTTTCGGGCCGATATGGCGCCTTGCCGCAGTTGCCATCAAGCGTCGGAATGGAAGCTGTTGGCAAGGTTGTACAGTGTGGCGAGGCAGTGAAGAATCTTGTTGCAGGCGATCGTGTTGTACTTCTGGCCAATAACAATTGGTCCGAGTATCGGCGCGTGCCAGCCACAACCGTCCATAAAGTACCTGGCGACATTGATCCCCTCCAACTTTGCATGCTGAAGGTCAATCCGGCAACAGCGTATTTGATGCTGGACTCAATCTGCGATTTAAAGCCGGGCGATTGGGTCGTTCAAACCGCTCCTTTGGGCAGTGTCGGTCGGTGCGTGATTCAACTAGCTCGGTCAAAAAATATTCGTACGATCAACATCGTTCGTGACATAGCTGAGAGAAAACAGATTCTCGAGATGGGAGGCGATGTTGTTGTCGAAGTGGGACCTGACCTTGCCAAGAAAGCGCTGCAAGCGACAGGCGGTCGTTCGGCAAGCCTTGCTTTTGATGCCGTCGCCGGCAGCGGAACTCTCGCTCTTGCCGACTGCCTGCTTGAAGGCGGCCGAGTGGTTACCTATGGCATGCTGTCTGGCGAGCCCTGCCTTCTTACACCAGAACATACGATTTTCAAAAACATCAAGTTGCAGGGGTTTTGGCTGTCAAAGGTCCTCAATCGTTTGAATTTAAATGACCGCACAACGCTTTACGATTCAATTTGCGACCAGATTCGCGCGGGTAAGCTGACTATCGCGATCGATTCTGTTTTTTCAATCAACTGTTTTAGCGACGCACTGAAGCGCGCAGAACAACGGGGTCGATCGGGAAAGGTTGTTGTCACGTTCGACAACAACTTTGAACCAAGTTCGGAGCACCTGAATCGGGAAACCTTCGGATGCAAGTGAACCTGCCACCCGATACTACATCGGAAAATGGTCTTTCCGGACCTCATCTAGCCCAGATGTTCGATACACATCCCAATCACGGAGAGGTGATCGAAATCGCGGACGGCATTTGGTGGGTGCGAATTGAGTTATCGGGAGTGCCAAGTCATGTTAACGTTTACATTCTGCGTGGAAGCACCGGGTGGATTCTTGTCGACACTGGCAATAACACGCCGGATTCTCGCGAAGCGATTGAGCGAGTTTTTCAAAGCCCAACCTTTTGCAATGCACCCTTGCAATATGTTATCGTCACTCATTTCCATCCAGAACACATTGGCCTTGCGGGAGTTTTATGTGGGCCGAAAACCAAATTGATTTGCACTCGCTCCTGTTGGGCAACGACAAAACTACTTTGCATCCCGTCAGCTGGCGATAGACGCCCAGAACAAGTTGAGTTTATGAAGCTTGCTGGGCTGGCCGGTATTGATCTTGAAGCTTTTTTCCGATCTGGCAACAGGAAATTTCGTGAAGTCGTAGCGCCGCTTCCTGATAGTTTTTTTAATATCGGACAGGGTGATATTCTTAAAATCGGCGGCCGGAAATGGGCCGTTGAAATTGGTCATGGGCATGCCGCAGACCATGTCACCCTTTGGTCTGATGACCAATTCCTGATTTCCGGCGACCAGATCCTGCCAGGTATTTCATCAAACCTGAGCGTGCCGCCGAGCGAACCGGATTCGGACACTGTCGCCCAGTGGATCGATAGTTGTGTGCGCCTCGGAGCCCTCTCGTCACCAGAAACAAAATGTCTTCCCGGCCACAATATGCCATTCACCGGGGTTGCAAGGCGATGCGAGCAGCTCAAGGAAAATCACATTAAGGCAATTGATCGATTGCTCAATCACTTGACGATTCCTCGAAAAGCGGTTGACTGCCTACAAGCTGTGTATCGTCGTGACCTTGCCCCCAACGAGCGAGGCACGTTAATCGCGGAAACTGTCGGATACCTCAATCACCTACGTAACCGTGGTTGTGTTCAACGCCAATTAGTGAACAACGCTTATATTTGGAGTCGTATCTCTTCGGCGGCCGACGATCCCATCAACACCAACGCATCATTCGAAGCCAAGAAAGTTTTCTGTATCTGAAAAAAAGATACCCAAGATGAAAATCTTAAAAACGCCTCGTATTATCCACTTATCAATTTACATCATGAAAAAAGCTCCTTATCTGCTATCAACGGGATTGATCTTTTTCAGTCTTTCTTGCGTTAATTCTGGCAACGCTGACGAAACGGGGCGTCCCGCAGCCAAAACGAGCTCAAATGCAGCGGATAAATCTCTGTCACGACTGAGTCACGTTTCTACCACAATTATCACGTCGGCTGAGGACAGCCAAGTGGCAAGGAATTACTCGGGGACGGTTGTGGCAAAGCGGACCAGCGAGTTGGGGTTCAAACGAGTTGGACGAATCGTACGCCTTCAGGTCGATCAAGGCGATTTGGTGGAGGAAAATGAATTGATTTGTGAGCTTGAAACTGCGCAAATCGAAGCACAAATTGCTATTTTGCGGGCCCAACGCGTTGCCGCGATGGCTCGGCTTGACGAACTAAAAGCTGGGCCACGAAAGCAAACAATTGAAGTTGCAAAGGCACAACTGATTGAGTTTTTGGCTGTTCGTGATCAATCCAAATCGACATTCGAACGCCGAAATCGGCTTGCAAACAGCGACGCGATTTCGACTCAAGATATCGACGATTCGCGACATCAACTCGCCGCGGCCGACGCACGCGTCGCGGCTCAACGGGAAATTATCTCTGAACTCGAGGAGGGCACTCGCAAAGAGCAAATCGCTGCCCAGGTTGCTGAAGTCGCAAGACTGGACGCAAGTCTTGATGCGTTAACCGTTGAAATCGATGAAAGCCAACTGCGTGCGCCTTTTAAAGGCTACATCGCCAAACGATTCCTAGACGAAGGAGCGATTGTCCAACCCGGGCAAGCCATCTACAGGCTGATTGAGGCGAATGTACTAGAAGCTTTCATTGGCCTGCCGATCGATGCGGCATCAAACCTTGATGCGACACGAAAATATACGCTCAGCGTAGGTGGCGACTCTCATTCGGCAACGCTAAAAGCAGTGCTGCCAGAGCTAGACGCCGGGACTCGCACAAGGACAGCAATCTTCACCATTGATCCGGAAGTTGACAGCGACGGTTCGGCCATTGCAACAAAACTTGCTCCAGGCCAGATCATCCAGCTTCGCCTGGAACAGAAAATTAATCAAGAAGGTTTTTGGCTGCCCATTTCGGCGCTTACAAAAAGTATCAATGGTTTGTGGTCAATTTACGTTGTTCAGACAGAAAAGGGTGGATCTCAGTCCAAACTGTCCTATACGGTGCAACGCACCGACGTCGAGATCGTCCAGATTGATACTGCTCGCGTTCTGGTTCGTGGCGCAATCAAAGAAGGCGAAAGGGTGGTGATCGATGGTGTTCAAAAAATAACTCCGGGGCAACAGGTCTCGTTCGCGGATACCTTCGGCGGCACGGATCTTGCGAATTGATGGTTGGCGAAATCTCCTGACCTGTCTGAAATGGGGCCTTCCAGCATGAAAGAAGTCGTACATGTCAATGATTCGCTTTTTCGAAATGGGACAAGCCTGAATCGATTGGGCAACAAGCTATAAATCGCCAGTCGCGCTGAGAAGGAGATTCCTTTCTCGAGTCTACTTAAAGAAGTTAACCAAGATAATACCGTCCATGGCAACCCTATTCTTTCTAAATCCTCGATTCCTTGTTCTGGCTGTCGGTCTGATCACCGTAGCAGGAGCTCTCAGTTTTCTGATTGTTCCACGAATGGAGGACCCGCTGCTGACGTCGCGAGCGGCAACATTAACGACCATTTTTCCGGGTGCTGATGCGGAACGTGTCGAGGCATTGGTGACGGAAAAGATTGAGCAGCAGTTGAAAGAGATTTCGGAAATCAAGAAGGTTCAATCGACCAGTCGACAAGGCGTCTCGTTTAT
>DNWZ01000629.1 GCA_003506095.1 Planctomycetaceae bacterium
GGTTGCTTCCTCGACGAAATGCTCCTGCATCTGTGCGTGAATCAATCGGATGTACTGTTGGTTGAAGGCTACGCAACCATCTCCCGCCTCGCCTTGCTGGGCGTATGACGAGTGGAAGAGATTGGTAAATGTCGCTTTAAGCAGGGCAAGAGAAGCGATCATCGTGCTTTCGAGTCGTGCCGAGATGGAGGAACCGTACTTACGGCCTCTCATTAAACACCTTGCTCCCCGTGTTTTGACGAAGCGTGGTTCGAAGTTGACATGGGAAGCCGCTCTGGTGAAAGCGGATTATCAATCACCAGTTGCCCGCCAATACGAGTCACCTTTCCTGCTTGGAAATCAGCTTGCGAAACGGAAAGAGTTGCGTCCCGTCCTTTCGCAAGAGCAAGAGCGACTCTGTGGGTTGGAACTTGACGGAAAGCCAAGGCTTGTTCGTGGAGTTGCTGGCAGCGGCAAGACGGTGGTTCTCGCTCACTGGCTGATGCAAACGGTGCAACGACTTTCCAGCGAATCGAGTGTCCGAATCTGGGCAGTTTTCGGCAACCGTTCATTGCAGTCATTGATTGGTGAATCAATCGTTTCAGCGTGGGAAACGGCGATGGATGATAAACCGTTTCCCTGGGACCGTGTGGAGTTGCATCACATTAAGGAAATCTTGGAGATTATGCTCCCAGAGGTCGGATTGCCAGCCGAATCAGTAAAATTCGAGTACGATATTGCGGCTGAAGCCTACCTGCAACGAAAGCCCGTTTCCGAAATTTCACCCCGATGCGATGCCCTGTTTATCGATGAAGCACAGGACATGGGAGCAAACACCTTAAAGCTACTTTCGGCACTTGTCCGAAGAACCGATATGGATAATGAGAACAGTCGTTCAATCAATATTTTCTACGACAATGCTCAGAACATTTACGGTTGCAGCACACCAAAGTGGTCAGATTTTGGAATCGATATGCGTGGTCGCTCGACGGTGATGAAGGAAAGCTTTCGAAGCACTCGTCCCATTACTGAACTCGCTTTGAATGTGCTCTACCAATTGAAACCACCCAAAGCAAACGCTGACCACAAGGAACTTGCGAGTCTTGGACTGATCGAACGCTCAACACGAAACGGAGCAGATTGGTGGAATGTTCGATTCAATCAGATCGATGGACCAAAGCCGGAGTTTCGGAGATATGCGAACCTCGAACAGGAATTCGAAGCAATTGGCGATTACTGTCGGGAACTGATTGAAACGCAAGGCGTCCAGCCGTCGGACATCTGCCTAATTTATAACGGCTCAAACATTCAGTATTGGCTGGAAACGAAGTCAATGCCTCGGCTTGCCGGGCTGGGTGTTGAGTTGTCAATTCAGACCAACAAACCGTTTGAACGTAAAAACAATGCTCTGCTGGCAACAACTTCTCATTCGTTTAAAGGATACGATTCTGAAATCGTAATCATCCCCGGTGTTGATCAGTACAAAGCACAAGGCAAAGGCGTGCTTGCAAACAACCTTTATGTAGCGATGACACGGGCTAGATCGGTGCTGACACTTTTTTCGCAGCAAATGAATGATCGAGACGCCCAATTGCTGTACGAGGTCATCGAACGATGCCTTAGTCGCCTGAGCGATACACCGGAAATCGAATCGGAGATCAGTTCGCAAGATGATGTTGTCGAAATTCTTGACCACATTGGCATAGAACATCGCATGTGGCTGAAAGAGGTTTTCAAAAAGGGAAAGGTTTCACAGGAACCGCTGATCGACAAGGCGGGCCAGATAATCGCCGAACCGCTGATTAGTTTCTTAGTCGGAAGACAAGCATATGCGTGTTTTGGCAATCAGTTACCGAGCCAGCCCGTTCTCCAAAAACTCGAAGAGTTCAAAGTGAAAGCCATTGTGGCAGGGCAGCAGATCATGGCGAAAGGCGAATAGAAATGAAAATCCTCTTCCTCCACGGTTGGCACAGTGTCGTTGGCGGCGTCAAACCGACCTTCCTGGCGAACGCAAGGCACGAAGTCATCAATCCTGCCCTCGATGACGACGATTTCGACGCCGCCGTCCGCACAGCCCAAGCCGAATACGACCAGCATCAGCCGGACGTGATCGTTGGCTCATCTCGTGGCGGTGCAGTCGCCATGAACATCGATTCCAAAGAAACACCGCTCGTTTTGCTTTGCCCAGCATGGAAGAATTGGGGAACCGTCAAGACGATCAAGCCGAACTCGGTGATTCTCCATTCACGCAAAGATGATGTGATCCCGTTTGCCGACTCTGAGGAACTTGTGGCCAACAGTGGTCTGCCACCGGAAAGGCTCATTGAAGTCGGTGATGATCACCGGTTGGCTGATCCTGTGTCGTTGAGCGTGATGTTGGAGGCGTGTGAGCGGTTAACGGCATTTCGAGCGAAGACTCCCAAATCGCTTGCGGAGTTTACCGATGCCCTAAAATCGTACATGCGCAATCAAGTTTGCGGGATTGTCTTTGCAGAGTCAAACGGAGACAAGAGACCGAGTTTTGAGATCGGTTCAGGTTTTATAATCGAGGCTGAAGGTCTGTATGTGCTTGTCACCGCTGGCCACGTAATGCAAAAGCTCGACGAAATCCGAAAGAAGGGAAGGCTGATTGGCGCAAGTTTGATTGTTCCATCGGGACCAAAAAGTATGGCGGAGCTGTCGCTCTTCGATTCTGATCTTGCTACCGCAAAGTATAGCGAATCATTGAATCTTGACATTGCGTTCATGTGCATTGCTCCCGATCTCGTGAATGAACTACGCACAGCAGGCCTCAATTTAGTCAAGCGAGATTGCATTGGCCCCCCGAATGCCAAAAGAGCGAAACGCATTTTGGTCGGGTTTGGAGCCGATGGCGCTAGGCTTCATGATGAAGAAATGTTTGTCACCGTTGAGAACAACTCAATTCGCCCACGATACCGGACATCGTTGGGTGCATTGCCATTTAAGTTAATCGGACTGCGAGATTGGACGACTGACGATGATATTAATTTCCATGCAAGGCCTGAATCAGAAGAGACAAAATCGCTGGCGGGAATGAGTGGAGGGGTGGTCATCGACTTATTCGATCATGCAGCCATCCGTGACTATGCGTTGGTTGGAGTGCAGAGCACTCAACATACAGTCAGCAAAAGAGGACTCGAAGTCGTGACTAAAGTTAAATTCACATCTGGCCCAGTGGTTCTGACGATGGTCGATGAGTATGCGAAGGACTTCCTGGAAAACCTGCGGCGGAATTACAATGAATGAAGAGGAAAGTGCTGTAATTGCAAATTTTTTCTGCTTGTCGCTTCAAGCCATCACGATCCAAAGCGGCTACCGCTGCGGCCCTAAAGCTCATCTGGCGTTTCCCGAAAACCACGGTCCTAGCTGTCCGACAAGTGCAGATAATTTACGTTAATGGGTGGTGACTAGCAACCAGCGGACCCACATCGAGAGAGGTAAACATGAACTTCGGTGCGGTCGTTCGGCAGTTGCGGCGTCAGAAAGGCTGGTCGTTGCGTGATTTGGCTGCGAAGGTCGATGTCGGCTTCACCTACCTGAGCCGAGTCGAGAACGAACGGCTGAATTTCGGCGACTACCCAAGCGATGCTTTGATTCACCGTCTGTCCGAAGCCCTCGAAGCGGACGAAGAGGAGCTGTTAATGCTTGCCCAACGAGCGCCCGACCGAATACGAAATCGTGTCTTCGAGCGACCGGAAGTGTTTGCTGCCTTGGCTGAGTGCGATGACAAAACGCTCGACAAGGTGATGTCCCAAATCGGTGATCACCCACAACGCCATAAACCGAAACCAGCGTAAAGAAAGGGGATTGCGGTGCCTCAATTTCGCCGTTTCGCAAATCCATGCGCTAACGTACGTTCTGTCAAGTCTAAATGCGCAGCGAGCACTTCGTTATGCCAAAGCAGGTAGGCAAGTTCATCAGCAATTCCAAGCGTTGATCGTTGCGACCGGCTTCGGCAATCACGAAAGATTTTGCCTTATTGTTATGCTGGTCAATTGAATTAGATAATTCACTGTCTCGAACCCCGTCGTCAAAACTTGTCGGTGTTTCATTTTAATGTCTGAATTGAACTAAAGCTTTTCCCTAATCCAAAGACAAGTGAGCAAAATGCCTCTTCCACCAGCTATCCAACGCTATCTCAAGATTTTCGGTATCGCAATCGGTGTTCCAGTTTCGCTTATCGTATTCATGTGCATCATGATGCTCTTCGTAGTTGACCATTCTAAGCCCAGGCAACCGATGACCGACTTGAGCGAAGCAAAGAGGCTTGGCATTTTGAGGCAAGTCGGTGATGAATCGCCGGGCTTTTCCGAAGGTCTTCAACAAGGTTTTAGTATGGCTAACAA
>DNWZ01000682.1 GCA_003506095.1 Planctomycetaceae bacterium
TTCCTAACCAAACAGAGAAGTTGAGCGGGCCGCACGGTGTTCGAGCCGAGCACTAGCAGCGGCAGTGACGGCGGGATGTCACGGCGATATTAACCGGAAACTGCCGGCCGAGGCGGAGCTGCGGGAGGCCGTATCATGTCAACCGTTTCACCAGTAAAGCCGTTTCTGCGGTACCATTCGATAAGCTCTGGCTCCCTCAAGCCAATCAGTCCCTTCGGCTCAGCTTTCAACCGAAGCACGATCTGGACTTGGTCCGCGACCGCACAAACTTTCTTCAATAGGCGACCGGCGTGGCCATTTCCCCTGTTGTCCGGGATAGGCGTTTCGATCATCGAAATATAGATCGCGACATCTTGCGGTAACAGGGAAACAGAAGTGCCGTCCTGCTCCACTGAAAAAAATCCGCACGCATGCTCCGCGTTCAGAAGCGAGAAAAAACGTCGCTGCGATTCCGTCAGCTGTTCTTGTATTTTCTTATTTAAGAGCTGGTGGTACGCCTCGAGAAAAGGATTTGAGTGATTACGTCGTTCGAATTGATCTGACATCGGTTGCCTCTATCCGGGACGGAACTAAGCAGCTGCATGGAGTGACTGCGGACAGCGTTGTCCAATTTAGCATACATAACCCGGCAGGCTAATTCACCCCAGGAGCTTGTCGCGATGACTTGTATGCCCGTCTCTGAATTGACGCCGGAACAGCGTTTCCAGCAAATCGCCGCGATTCTTGCTAAAGGCCTGGTCCGTTGCCAGCGCCGCCGCAAGGACGCGATCCCATCCGGCAGCGATCAGTCCGAACGTTTGATCGATGGCCTTGAGGATTCTGGCAATTCGAGGCTCAGTGTGTCGTGACGGGGCAGTGGCGGTTCGGTGGCGAACCGGCTGCTGCCCCCGGTTTACGACTACCGGAGCACGACCGCAATGCCTACAGAACCAAGCCGCGAGCTGACGTCTGAAGAGCGATTCGCCGAGATCGCAGCTCTCCTGCGAAAAGGCTTTGATCGCTGCCCGCGTCCTTTTCGTCGGGACGCAATATCGAATGAACTCGATTCCCGTGAATCCTCTCCCGCTGGCCTTGAGCTTTCCGGCGAAACGAGGCTTAGTGGGTCTCGTCGTATTGGTGGTTAACGAAACGGAGAACCTAGGAGGACACAATGAAGCTTGATATTGATCGCGAAGTTGCCGCGCTCGAAGGGATGTCAACCGGACAGCTCTGCGAACGCTACGCCGAACTGTTCGGCGAACCGGTCCGCACTCGGCACAAGCGGTATTTGGTCCGCAAGATCGCGTGGCGATTGCAAGCTACGGCTGAAGGCGATCTGAGCGAACGGGCGCGTCGCAGGGCACAAGAACTGGCCGACGATACGGAGGTACGCGTGATGCCACCACGATCCGTTCAGGGGCCAACAGTTCGCGTGGACGCAGCGATGGTGTCGGACCCTCGTTTGCCGCGACCCGGCACCGCATTGGTTCGCAAGTACAAAGGCCGCCAAATCCGTGTCTTGGTGCTTGCTGACGGTTTCGAATACGAAGGCAAGCATTACGGCTCGCTGTCGTCCGTGGCGAATCAGATCACTGGCACGCATTGCAGCGGCTATCGATTCTTCAAGTTGGGGGCCGAACAATGAGTCGACAGGGAAAACTAACCCAAAACGGCAAGCCGACAGTTCGATGCGCCATCTATACGCGGAAGTCCACCGAAGAGGGACTTGAGCAGGAATTCAACACGCTCGACGCTCAACGCGAATCGGGCGAAGCCTACATCGCCAGTCAAAAGAATGAGTGATGGGAATGCCTGGCCGAACGATATGACGATGGCGGGTTCTCAGGCGGCAACTTGGAAAGACCGGCACTCAAGCGACTGTTGGCTGACATCGAAGCCGGCAAGATCGACTGCATTGTCGTCTACAAAGTGGATCGCCTCAGCCGATCGCTACTCGACTTCGCTCGGATCATGGAGGTCTTGGACCAGCGAAAGGTTGCGTTCGTGTCGGTGACCCAGCAGTTCAATACCTCCACACCGATGGGGCGATTGGTGCTGAACGTCTTGCTGTCGTTCGCCCAGTTCGAGCGGGAGATCATTGGGGAGCGTATCCGGGACAAGATCGCAGCCTTGCGACACAAAGGCAAATGGGCGGGCGGTTTCCCGATTTTGGGATACGACGTAGACCGCACAGGCAACAGCCCGAAACTGATCGTCAACACGTACGAGGCACGCCGTGTCCGCGAAATCTTCGACCTGTATCTTTCGCTCGGATCGTTGATGCCGGTGGTCGACGAGCTTGCCAGTCGTGGATGGGTCAACAAGGAATGGACGACCAAGAAGGGCGACCAGAAAGGTGGTCGCCCGTTTGACAAAGGCAGCCTCCACGCGATGCTGACCAACCCGCTGTATGTAGGAAAAATCAAACACAAGGACGAGCGGTACGATGGCGAGCACGAGGCGATCATCAAGCCGACGACTTTCGAGAAGGTCCAATCGACCCTGCGTCGCAACGGACGTAGCGGCGGAATCGAAGTCAGGAACCGATACGGCGCACTACTGCGGGGACTGCTAACCTGCAAAGGCTGCAACCGAACGATGGTTCACACATTCACTGGTCGCGGCGGCAAGCGGTATCGCTACTACGCCTGCACCCAGGCGATCAAGATGGGACGCAAGTCTTGCCCGTCAGGGTCGCTTCCGGCCGCCGAGATTGAGCGAGTGGTGGTGGACCAAATCAAGGTCATCAGCCAAGACGCGGGACTGCGCGCCGAGGTCTATCGCCAAGCAACCAGTCATCTCGAAAGCCAACTAGCAGAACTGGAGAACGACCGCCGCCGGCTAGAAAAGGAAGTTGCTTGGCACAACGCTGAGATCTGCAAGCTGGCAGTTAGTGGGGCAGCCAAGGTTGGCGTCACCGCGAAAATTGCCGACTTGAACGACAGTGTGGCCCGCGCTGAAAGCAGGCTCACCGAAGTGCGGAACGAGATCGAAGAACACCGTCGCGAACAGTTAACAACCGATGACATTGACGCCGCGTTTGGCGATTTTAACAGCGTATGGGAATCGCTAAGTCCACGAGAGCAAGCGAGGCTTGTCGCTTTACTAGTGGCCAATGTCGAGTTCGACGCAGCTGAAAGCACCATCGAAGTCACATTCCACCCCGCCGGCATCAAGGCACTGTCTGAACAAATTTTAGGAGAAGCCGCATGATTAAGGTCAAGCAGAAAATCAATTTCCGCCACAATCAATTCAGAGAACGAAAAATCACCGAGCCAGCCAATCCCGCCGCGGCAGCGATCTCCGTCGGAAGGACACCTCGTGTCTCAAAGCTGATGGCGCTGGCGATCCGCTTTGACGGACTATTGCGATCCGGCGAAGTCTCAGACCAGACGGAGCTGGCCCGGCTCGCTCAGGTGACTCAGCCACGAATGACCCAGATCATGAACCTGCTGCACTTGGCACCTGACATACAGGAACAACTCCTTCACCTGCCCCAGGTAACCACTGGCCGCGATCCGGTTCACGAGAAAATGCTGCGGCCGATAACTGCTGAGGTCAGCTGGGGCAGGCAGCGAGCGGCATGGTCGCAACTCGTTTCTAAATAGCAACTTCCGTTTCGCTAGCATTTTTTGCTAGTTGAGATTTTTGGCTCTGAAAAAGCCTGTTAACTGGTTAGCACCCAAAGCTGAGAGCCAATGCTCCCGGCTTTTTGCATTTCCAGCCCGGTTTTCGCGGGTTTTTCGACCATTCGCGTCCTAAACCTAAATTCTAGTTCCGCAACGGTTCCTCTCAGGGGCCGAGGGCAACCATGGAGGTTGGGCTCGCCCCCTGAAAGCAACATTTCGAACTCTCGGAATCTCTCGTTAACAAGCGTTATTACTTAACAATCCGGTTCATCTTGGACCCCCACGAGAGAGTTGT
>DNWZ01000189.1 GCA_003506095.1 Planctomycetaceae bacterium
GGTGCCTGTGACGGACCTTCCGACCGATGATCATTCGAGTCACGATTGCGTGGTTTGCCAATCGCTGATGTCAGCCGTCGGTCACATCGATCTCGGGCCGATCAAGGGCGTCGCCCAGCAATCCGTTTTTCTAGTCAACATCGGACCGAGCAATCGGCTGAGCGACGGTGTATCGAGCGTGATGCACTTGCGCGGCCCGCCGGTTTCTTAACACACGTCTTGATGAAGTCGTGAGCGTCGGTTCAAGGCCGCGAGTTTGTTGAACAAGCTTGCCCGATTCCAGACAAAGCCTCACGTCCCGTCGTGTGTGTTCGTTCGGACGCAGGTCCGACCAAGCCCGATCCGAGTNNAGTCAGAGCAAGGAGCTTTGGCTCATAACAATTTTCCTGGAAGGAAACGCGTGAGGTTTGAGTAGCCGCTGCCCCACGCGCCCTTTGGTCAGGCGGCAAGTGTCTTTCAAAATTTTCGAAACTCGTTTTCCAAAGGAAAACAAACATGCGTAAGCTCAACTCGTTCAAGAATCGTCGCGGCCAAGGTTTGGTCGAGTACATCATCATTGTGGCTTCGGTCGCCATGATCTCCCTCGTCGCCGTCTCGGTCTTCGGCCACAAGGTCGCTGACCAGTACGCGATCGGTGCGGGTATGCTGCCAGGTGCACACGGTGATGACAACAAGCCCGTCGCGACAGGTTTTTTTGCTGGTGTTGACAACGAAGGTGCATCGCAAATTGCAACTGGCCAAGTCAGTTGGGCCGGCATTGCCAGTGCTCCCGTCGATGGCTCCTTGGGTCTGGCAAACAACGTCGTTGTTGCGGACGAAGCAGCAGGTGCAACCGATGGCGATGCCTTCGTTGCAGACTGAGAATCTGCGAATACTCTGTGTTTCACTCCACACAACTTTGGTCGGACTACCTGAACCAAACAGTGTCGTGAACTGCTGATGAAAGCATGATGGATCATGAAGGTCGAGCGGAATTTTCCGCTCGACCTTGTTTAATTTTGTTCCATGTTCATTTGCAAGAGCCAAGGATCGGTTTTTGAATCCGTGTGCAGGAACGTTTCGTACCCGCATCAATCGCTTGATCCATTTGACAATGCCACCACGAAGACGTACCAGTCGCCCAGGTCCCATCACCAACCTCGTAATCGCTGTCGCGGTGCTCGGCGGAATCGGATTGATGGGATATGCAGCCGCATCCTATTTTGGCTGGTTCAAACCAGCTCCCGTGGTCGCCGCCAAGCCTTCACGCGAAGGCATGATCGCCGTACCCCGATCGCTTACAAATTTAAAGGCCTACGAACAAGTCCAACGCGAAGACATCTACGATCGAGCAAAAGGCGACGATAGTTACTATTGGCTGCCGAAGTCACAAGTCGAAGCCAACCCTAATTGGATACTTCGGGTAAATGACGTTGTTGGCCGTGTACTCGCGAAAGATAAACGCGCTGACTTTGTCTTCTCTGAGAAAGACTTTCTCCCCAAAGGAAGTCGTACCGGTTTGGCGGCTGGTGTTCCTGAGGGCAAACAAGGCTTCTTTCTACAATCCGGCCAAGTCCCTGGGCTTCGCCTGTTGAAAATGGGCGACCAGTTCGACTTGATGGCAAGCTTGCCCGAAGAGTCCGCGAACGCGGGAGCCGAATACGGTTTGCTCATGGGCGGTATCAAGGTCCGTGGAAACAAACCAATTCCACTTAACGGCGTTCGTTTGCTGGTCCAAGGTGGTACCGTTGTGGCGTTGACCGATGGACGAGACATGACGACCCAAGGTGGAATGGAGTTTGGGCAAACCGATGCGCGGGGGCGATCCACGAACGATGGAAAGAATGAACAGGTTGCGATCGCCATCAACCCTGAAGAAGTCGTTCCGTTGACACAGGCACTCGGGGCCAAACTGACGATCCACGCGGTAGCCAGATCAGGTCGACAAACCGAGTCGCTCGATCGCGGAAACGAACTCGAGGGTTTGGTCCCCTTTCCCGCAACCGCCGTTGGGATCCAAGCTTATGCCCGGATCACTGCTAAAGATCTCGCTGAACCCCGCACCGGTGAGCCGCGACAGTACTACTTCCGCCCCGGAGTGGCATCAGAAAAGTGGATCAAGTCGGTGGATCAATTAATGGGGCGCGTCGTCCGCCGTGATATCGACCCGGGTTACATCTTTTCCGAGTCCGACTTCCTGCCGCCTGATTCGGTGATTCGAAATGTGCTCGCTTATGAACGCATCGAAGCCGATGACTTGGCGGACCCTAGCTTCGACGAGTACGTGGGAAGAGTCGTTGCGAACGATTTGTTGCCGGGCCAGCGTATCCGCGAATCCGATTTGCTCCCTCCCTCTGCCACCCCAGGGATCGCGGGCGGCATTCCAGCTGACAAGATGGCGGTAACCGTCACAGCTGACCAGATTAACGGGATCTCTTCGCTATCTCGTGGTGATCGTTTCGACATTCTCGGGTCCGCCCCATTCGACGTGGCTAAAGAACTCGGCGGAGAAGTTGAGCTTGCCGGCGGGGTTTCTTCGCTGATGAGCGGCAAAGCGATTAATTCAGTGATCGCTACAGAGGCGATTATCGTCCAGCGCGGCGAAAGCAGTGTTACATTAGCGATTCATCCACGCGAGGTCGCCGCTCTTACCAAGGCGCTCGCATTGAAAACGCCAGTGTTTACGATTGCTCGGTCGGGCCGACCGAACGATCAAGACCCAGGTGTTTTGACCGACACGGGAACGTCATCAACGTTACCCGCTTTGACTTCTGATGACGACCCGATGAAAGAAATCCTTGTTCGAGAGTCGATCACGGGTAAAGACAAAAAAGTGACGGCTTTTCGCCGCTCGGTTCCCGAATGACCACATCTCCCATCGCTCCCAACGGAGGTGTCCTATCTTAAACCCACATATCCTGATCTATCGCAAAGACTTTCAAGTCGACGACGAAATCGAAAAGGCGTTCCAGTCCGTTTCGACGATTAAACCGATCATCAATTATCGTAACGAAGTTCACCAAGTCATCGAAATGGCGAGGGCCTATCAGCCAGCCGTTGTGATGCTCGAGATCGCTTCGGACATGAGTGCCTTGCAAGTACTTGTTGAGGAACTCACGGCGTGCTCGCCACACAGTGCGATTGTGGGGTTGATGCAGATGGACCGCGTCAATGCAACGGGCACTGAAAGTGCCTTGATGATCCAGGCCCTGCGATTGGGCGTCGAAGACTTCATCCGCCGCCCCATTTCGAGTCGAGATTTGCAGCAGCTTCTCGCTCGTCGGCTATCACCGCGACGTTCCGACCCCGCCAAAATCGGCTTGACCGTCAGCTTTGTTAGCAACAAAGGAGGTGTCGGGAAAAGCACTGCGGCAGTCAACGTCGCCGCTGAACTCGGTAAACGCCATCCCGGTCGCGTGCTGTTGCTCGACGGTTCATTGCAGATGGGCGTCTGTGCGACGCAGTTGAACGTACAACCCAAAGCGACCATCGTTGACGCTTGGGAACAACGAGACCGCCTCGACGAACGTCTGCTGCATGAGTTAACGACGCCGCACGAATCGGGCTTGCAATTGCTCGCAGCCCCAGCCAACGCGATGGAATCCGCAGAGATTGACGACGCAATGATGTCGCGAATCTTGTTGTTAGCGCGACGCCGCTACGACTATGTCTTGGTCGATACATTTCCGCTGTTCGATCGTGTCAACATGGCGATTCTCGACATGTCGGACGTCGCCTATGTCGTGCTTGAGAACGTCGTTCCCACCATGCAAATCGTGAGGGGATTCTTCGACCTGCTCAGCGAAGTCGATTTCGCCGTCGAGCGCCAGCGGATTCTACTCAATCGCTTCTCAAAGTCGGGAGGAAGCCCGGGTCGAGGTGATGTCGAGCGATACTTAGGACGCCAAATCGATCATTTGATTCCTTTTGACAAAAAGGTGATTCAAGCGGCCAATATGGGATATCCGTTTGTGTTGTCACCCAATCGATTTTCAAAATCAGCCCGCGCGATTCGTCAATTGGCCAGTTCGATCGAAGAACTGCGAAGCGGCTCTTCGTTTCTGAATACGATCAGTCACGCTTCAACGAACGGGGCCGTTGCAACGGGGCAAGGTCAGGAGGACCGAACGTGAACAACGATTCCTCACCGATCCCAAATAACGCGCGAGCACGATTAACCCGAAAGTCGATTGAGGTGCCTCGGGACCGTCTACGCTCAACCCGTGAGACGACCGATTCACCTCGCAGCGGTTCAACGGTTGAGGTAAACACGAATGCCAAGCGACCACGCAGCCGGAACGTCGAGTATCAAGCGATCAAAGGGACGCTGCATGAACGCTTGATCGACGAAATGAACGAGCAAGATATTCTTGCCCGGCCGGATGAAGAGCTAGAAGGTTTCGTCAACGAGTTTGTCTCCGATGTTCTCGAGAACGAAGAGTGGCCGCTCAATGAATCCGAAAGACGACGGCTCGCCGAGGACCTGATCGAAGAAACCCTAGGCACAGGACCGCTTTCCGCTTTGATGGGCGATCCCGCTATCACCGACATCATGGTCAATCGATTTGACGAAGTGTACGTCGAACGATTTGGACAATTGGAAACGACGGATATACGCTTTCGCGACGAAGATCACCTCATCCGAATCATCCAGCGGATTGCTTCACGCGTGGGACGACGAATCGACACGTCGTCGCCCATGGTGGATGCTCGCTTGCCAGATGGTAGCCGAATCAATGCAACGCTTCCGCCAGTCACGATTGATGGCCCAACACTCTCGATTCGACGCTTCGGACGCCGACGGCTCACTCGCTCGGATCTGATCCGCTTGGGGATGTTCACGCCTCAAATGCAACGCTTCTTCGAGCTGATCGTTATCTATCGCAAGAACGTCATTGTTTCGGGCGGTACTGGATCGGGTAAATCAACTCTCCTGGGTGCACTGGCTGAGGCGATCCCGGATAACGAACGCATCATCACGATCGAAGACGCCGCGGAATTGCTGCTCCAGCAACGTCACGTCGTACGAATGGAGACTCGCGCCGCGAACCTCGAAGGCAAAGGACGCATTACCCAGCGCGACCTCGTCGTCAACGCACTGCGAATGCGGCCCGATCGCATTTTGATGGGCGAAGTTCGTTCGGGAGAAGCTTTGGACATGCTCCAAGCGATGAACACCGGTCACGATGGAAGCTTGACGACAATTCACGCCAACACCCCACGCGACGCTTTTTCGCGGCTCGAAACAATGGTGATGATGGCTGGAACCGAGCTTCCGTCACGAGCGATCCGCGAGCAAGCCGTGTCGGCTCTTGACTACATCATCCAAGTTCGTCGGTATGAGGACGGGGTACGGCGCGTCGAACGGGTTGCGGAGGTCGTCGGCATGGAGCAGACGACCCCACAATTGCAAGATATCTATACGTTTCGACAAACGGGGCGTGACGGTCGCGGAATCGTTGGAACGCACCAAGCAACAGGCGTCGTGCCGCGAATCGCCGAAGAACTGGGTGACCGCGGAATCGATATACCAAAGCAGGAATTGTTTGGTGCAACCTTTGCGACTTCAACACCACTGGGCGAGGCTTCATCGTGAACTCGGTGTTGTTTCCAACCGGACTCTTGGCCGCGGCGCTGGGCATTGGGTACTACTGGTACGAAAGCTGGCGACGTGAACAGGTTCGCCTGCGATTGTCCGAGCAGGAAACCGAGGAAGAGTTAGAGACAGCCGTACAACCATTTGCGCGTCGGCACTGGTGGATCGCTTTAGTGGTGGCGGCGTCTGTTGTCGTCGCATTAATCTTCGCGCTCCAGTGCCCTCTACCCATCGCGTGCTGTGTGGGCCTCGTGGTGGCACTACTCGGGATCGAAACCGATGCCTGGATCTTGGAGTGGCGGCAAAGTCGCATCGAGTCCCAGCTTGCGGACACGATCGACGTGCTTGTCGCATCCGTCGGTGCCGGGTCCTCACTGCAATCCGCACTCGCCCAAGCGGCTGAGTACGCACCGCTGCCAATCAAGCGAGAGCTCGACGAAATGGTCGCCCGCTTGAGACTCGGCGACTCACCACCGGATGTTTTCGCGGAACTGAGCGAACGTGTTCCGATGGAAACATTTCGACTGTTCGCGACTACCTTGTCAGTGAACTGGGAAGCCGGGGGCAGCCTCGGGGAAACGCTCGCCGCGATCGGACACACAATCCGAGACCGCTTGATCATCGCTCGTCAAATTCGAGCATTAAGCGTCCAGGGGCGACTGACCACGATGGTCGTCTTGGGCGTCACGTGGTTCATGGCGGCCATGATGTGGCAAAGCGATCCCCCGCGATTCGTTCGCTTCCTGCTGAGTCCAACAGGCGTTTGGTTAATCGCTTTTGCGTTAGCCTTGCAAGGGATTGGCATCGCAATGGTTTCGAAAATCAGTCGGCCCAAGGTGTAATTATGATCTACGCAATCGCGGCATTACTCATTGGCTGTGTCATTTGGTTCTTATTGCAGATGCACACGCGGACGATCGTTTGGCAGCGTTTGGTTGGCGACGATGTGCCGGACAACGAGCCGGTGACGACTCAATCGGGTGAAACAGAAATCACGCGTGGCTGGCTTGCCCAGTGGTTGTACCGCGCCGGATACCGTCGACCTTCCGCCCCGGTCTTCTTTATCGCCGCAACCTTTGCTGCCGTCATGTTGGCAGTTGCCTTTGTGGTTGTCGTTCGTCAGCAAGGGTTAATCGATCTCGCCATCAATACGCTCTACGGCATTCCTGGTGGAGTCGGCAATGTGATGGTTCCCTTTGCGCTCGCCATGCCTTGGTTCTTGGTCGTCGTGATTGCAATGATCCCGACGCTCGTCGTGCGATCCGCGCGACGGCGACGCGTCGAAGCGATCCAGCAAGATTTGCCGTTACTCTTGGATCTGCTCACAACGTTGGCCCAGGCCGGCATCGGTTTCGACTCAGCGCTCGAACGGATCCTTGCGGTGCAACCGCCAGGACGTCCGCTCGTGCAAGACTTCAGGCTCTTTCAACGCGACACGATGGCCGGTCGATCGCGCATCGAGTCCCTGCGTCGCCTGATGCAACGAGTCTCGGTACCAATGTTTTCGGCCTTCATATCGGCGTTGATCCAAGCGGAACAGAGTGGAGCCGGGATGGCGGCAACGTTAAGAATCCAGGCCGCCGAGATTCGCAGCCGCAGGCGTGAACGAGCCACCGCAGCGGCGATGGCAGTTCCCACAAAACTGGTCGCACCCATGGTAATCGGCTTCTTGCCCGGCATCTTCATTGTCTTGCTCGGCCCGATGATCAACGAAGCCTTCGGCATGATGGGACAGATGATGCGAGGAGTTTCCGGACAATGAACATGAACACTGAAAATGCCAAAACAACATCGTTTGATCGATACCACGACCGGCATGGTTGTGATCGAACATCTCGAGATCGCCGATACCATTTGGAGTCGATTTCGCGGATGGATGTTCAAGACCGATCCGGCTGCGAGTTCCGCAATTTTGATCCGACCATGCGGTTCGATTCACACGATGTGGATGCGAATGGCGATCGATGTTGTGTTCTTGTCCAAAGACAACACCATAACGGGAATCCGCAAATCGCTACGGCCATGGCGAGTGGCAATCGCGCCGAAGGGAACGGTCAGCGTCCTAGAAACCCCCGCCGGTCAATCCAATTTTTCGGTCGGAATGAAGTTTCGCATCGAAAAGGACAAGCCTTAGTCGAGTTTGCGTTTGTCAGCATCGTAATGGTCATGTTAGTGACTGGATTGATGGCCATCTTGGTTATGGCTCTCGGTTCATTCCAGAACAACATCGCCACCGAGAGTGCTGGTAGGCTTCTGGATGGACATCCGCTGTTCATTAAAGAGAATTTCGTCACCCACTTCACAATGGACCCAGACGATCCGGATCCCTTTTATGGGGACGACGACTTTGAGAATGTCACCGCTCGGCAGGTATATCGGTTTCTCAATGAGTACCCAGACCCATTTGACGGTCGTGTTCTCTACGACGAGCGCTGGTTGATTCTCTCGGAGGATGAGTGGGATCACCGGAAGGATCTCCCCTTGCCAGCAATCAACCGCTCACTGCTGGGGCAGTACATCTTTGATCCGGACTTAGATTTCGATGGTCAAGAAGAGCAAGGCGGCTTTCGATTTCCAGGGGCGGTTGTCACGAATCCAACGGGTAATCGGACGGTCATGATCCCGCTCCTTCCCGGGACTAATGCAAGCGGCATCGAGCGGACGTTTCACATCACTCCAACTGCTCTCGACTTCTACTATCCCGTTTCACAAAACTGGGTAGCACCAGTAGTCATCGGGAAGGAGCAGGGCGGTAATGGCTTTGAATTCCGCGTGATTATGTTTCACCCTTCACAACCTGCTGCGTTACAGTACGTCGATAACCAATTGGTGGAAGCGGATGACAGCGCAGTTGCGATCGGAGCCCCTCCTACAGGCTATGCATTATTGCAGGATCCGCAGCCAATTAACCCAAAGTTCGATGGGTCATCCACGTCAAGAGGCGAGTTCGGTCTTGGAGAGCTGGGAATCGGAGGCGGAACGCTTGGCCGGGATGGATTAACGCCGGCAATACCACCCCGCAAAATTCGTCCCTTTCGCATGGTGTTCGAAACGAGCTCGTTGTTTCGGATGGGTGCGTATCTAAACCCGCTTTTGGTTAAATATGAAGCCGAAGGTACGGCCATTGCCCTGGACAANNAACGCAATAGTAAATGGCGATCAGTTTTTAAATTTCGAACGTCGGGTCATCGATCGCTCTGATCCAACACAACGTCGTTACATTATCAACGATATGGCGAGTAGCGACTTTGACACAAATCTAATTCAACTGCAGGCAAATGATGGCGGCAATTGGCGAGTAGTCGCATCGGCAGAAATTCAGAGAACGGGTGGTGCCGATTGGGATCCGGGACATGAGATCGAACTCCGACTATACAGGAACGGTCTGTACGATCGATTGATCGATCGGCGCGTAGTTGATACGGCCGCTATGGCCGCCCCCGACCAACCAATTGTGCTAAAAGGAGATGCAACTACTCAGGCGTTAGCGAATGATTTCTTGCAAGTGCGAATTTTTACTCGATATCCAAATATGGCTTATGACGTTGAATTGACCGGCGCTACACAAACGAATTGGGTCTCTTTCGAGCGTGTCAGAGACTAGCGTTCTCGAGTATCGTTTCAATGCGGGCGCCTTTTGACGTGTATTGCTAAGTTAAATCAGTTGCTTTTCTTGTGACATTACTGGATTATGTG
>DNWZ01000717.1 GCA_003506095.1 Planctomycetaceae bacterium
AACCAGGTGAAGGTGGCGATGAAGGCGCCTACCACTGTGACCCGCGCACTGGGATCGTAACCGAGTGTCGGCGGTTGCCAGTTTGGTGCCCACTGAGTCGGCCACCACGACGTGATGCCTCCCATCTCGATGGTGATCACGACCATCGCCAGGAGTGCCCCGCCAAATAAGATTCCGGTCTGGATTACATCGGTAAAAACAACCGCGCGCAAGCCTCCCAGTGAAGTATAGATAACGGTGATTGCCCCCAGCAGCGCACACATCCAAGGAGTCGCTGATGGGGGCAAGCCCATCAATGGCACCAACACCTTGCTGATTGTGGCGTAGATTATAACGGCCATCCACAGCAGACGAAGTGATAGAAAGAATATCGATCCTAATAGACGCACGCTCAGGCCAAGTCGGATCTCCAAAATCTCATAAGCACTGGTGACATTCAGCTTCATAAAGTACGGGATCAACCACCAACCGACGGCCCATGCGATGAACGGATAAGATAGCAGGCCACAGAGGAACATCGGCCCATGCATGATGATTTCGCCTGGCCAGGAAAGATAGCTGATTGTACTGAGCAGCGTTGCGAACAACGACAATCCGACTGCCCAAGGCTTCATCTTGCGTCCGCCGAGCAAATAATCGTCAGTGGTGACCACCTGGCGGGAGAAGTACCAACCGACCGCGACCATCGCTAGCAGATAGGAGACGATCACAGCCCAATCGAGCACGGCCATCCGGTGCGGTTGACGGCGGTCGATGCGAAGCAATGCGTAAGCCGAAGCGGATCGAACATCCGCATCGGCATCGCTGAGCGTGGTCTGCAAAGTGGCTATGTCGTCGGTGGTGCCGCCTTCAACAAACGCCATAACAGCGGCATAACGCTCGCTGGCCTGGTCCTTCGCAGTCCACTGCCGCAGCGACTCGCCCAACGACTGCCGGTTGAAGTTTGCTGTGGCTTGATCGCCGTTCTGATCACCATTCTCAGGCGTGACCAACCAAGCAGTTGCCATCAGATAGATTTTGGCGGGTGAATCATCTGGCTCTGAAGTTGCCGCTTGCAGAATCGCGGTTCGTTCTGCGACTTGCAGCGGTTGATTCAGATTGCGGAGTGCAAAAGCGGCTCGCAGCCGGGCGATCGGATCATCGGCCCGCAACCATTCGACCAGCTTGATGCGAGCACTCGCTTCGCCACCGTCGGCCAACAACCAAAGGGCAAAGGCGGCGATCGCCGGCTCTGGCGAAGCCGCCAATTGCTGGGCCGCCTGGCGATCCTCGGGTTCAAGCGACTCGCCCAGCTTGGCAAGCGATTCGGCCGCATGGACTCGGTCGGGCCCAGCGGGATCGCGCAGCGCCTGGCGAATGCGATCGANNGATCGACGGCATCTTTGCGTTGCAGGGGGTCGGTGGCCAGTTGTGCCCAAACACGCCACACGCCGATCCGATATCCCGCCTCGCTGGTATCGGCGTCCGCCGGAAAAGCGGCAGCCACATCTTCGTTATAGCCATGCCAAAGCAGTGCTTCGGCCGCGTGAATGCGCACCCAGCCTTGCGATTGTCGCAACGTATCGCGCATGATCTCGACAAGCTGGTCGCGCTGGCGATTATCCAACGGTCGATCGCCAGCCTGCGCCACCACCGAGCCGCCGAACATCACAACCCATAAACACGCAGCGATCAAGAAACTCAAGATCGCGCCACGCTTGGAATGGTTGCTTTTCAAATCTAGCATCGGTGTCTTTCGGGCATCTCGACCATCAGTGGTGCTGACATCTTTACCATGCGGACCAACCACCATCGACCAATAGATTATGTCCGGTTAGGTAACTGCTGGCATCGGAAGCGAGAAACACGACCGCACCCTTTAACTCGTATGGTCGCCCCATGCGGCGCATCGGACTTTTTTGCTTCAGTCGCTCAACCAATTCCGGGGGGGCTTGCGGTTGGGGAAACGGGCCTGGGCTGAGGCAATTCACACGCACGTGATCTTCCGCCCAGTAGACTGCTAAGTGGCGGGCCATTTGTATAAGACCACCTTTGAGTGCCTGATAGGCAACCGGGCTGGATGCACAGATTCCTGCATAAGCATCTGGATAAGACCCTACGGTCCCATACATCGATCCAATAAGAATCACACTGCCAGTTGCCTGTCGCTGGGCAATATGATTTCGCATCAAACGGGCTAATAAAAAATAGCCCGTGGCGTTTGCTAATTGACGCGTGAATTGTTCGCCCGTCACCGTCGTCCAGTCTTCGCCCAGCGGTTCGTGGCCGTTGTTGACCAACACATCAAGCTGACCGGCCTGTTGGACGGCCGCGGCAAATCCTGACCCCAGCGACGATTCGTCCATGTGGTCCAGTTGGACACCAAGATGGGACCCTGTGTCGATCGGCGGCAAGGCAGCTGCGGCATCTGCGGCACTTGAGCGGTCGCGACTGGAGATCACGACGCGTGCCCCGGCTTCGGCCAACGCTCGAGCCATCGCAGCGCCAAGGTAACCGGTACCGCCAGTCACCAGCGCAACCTTTCCGCTGAGGTCGAACAATTGAGCAACGGTCGGTTCATCAGCCGGCATAGGCTCTCCTGTAGGCAAGCAGCGTCTGCGTTACGGGGGCTCGGCTCACGGGTGACACCATTGCACCTGACGAGTCGATAAATAGTATTTTATTGACAACTCAG
>DNWZ01000630.1 GCA_003506095.1 Planctomycetaceae bacterium
AGGTCCGCGATCACCGATTCCTGCGCTCGCCCTTGGTATTCAAAGCTCCAAAGATGCGCGATCGGAATCGCTCGCAGGACAGCATTGTGCCATCCCAATTTCTCAATTTTATGTTGAGCGAATTGCACTTCGAATTCCGTGTTGTTCACACCTTCTGCATGCTCATCCAATTCGGCGCGTCCGGTGCGGCGGGCAACCGAGAGAACCTCTGGCACTTCAAGCAGGATATCTTCAACGCGGCCAGCAATTCTCTGGCTCTCGCCTAGGGAAGTTCCTGGTTCAAGTCGTAGATTGATTGTCGCTGTTCCTTCATTGAATGGAGGCAAGAACTCACCGCCCATCCAAGGAAGGGTCATGCAACTGAGCAGCACTAACACGCTTACTCCGGCGAGGACTGTCCTTGGACGACCAAGCGTCCATCGCAGCAATCGTTCGTCCCAGTACTTCAACCAACGCATGATTAGAGGTTCGCGTTTGTCGGCTAAGAATGGCGCGCGAGGCAGTAGAACACTCGCCAGTACAGGTGTGAAGGTTAAGGCGACCACCAACGAGCACAGTAAGGCAACGATGTAGGCAATACCCAGCGGTGCGAACAACCGCCCCTCGATTCCGGACATCATGAACAGCGGTAATACTACTAAGACGACGATGAGGGTTGCGTAGACAATCGAGTTGCGAATCTCGCTTGATGCTGAGAAGATAATATCGAGAGCTGGCTTCTGAGCTTCAGTAGGCAACTGCTTGTTTTCGCGAAGTCGACGATAAATGTTTTCAACGTCAACGATCGAATCGTCGACCAAGTCGCCGATGGCAACCGCGATCCCGCCAAGTGTCATCGTGTTTATGGTGATACCGAACAGGTAAAAGACGATGACGGTTAGCAATATTGACAGCGGCATGGATGACAATGAGCTGATGCTTGTACGAAAGTTGCCCATCAAAAGAAACAGAATCACGATTACCCAGATAGCGCCGTCGCGTACTGCTTCACTGACGTTGTCAACCGCCGCTTCAATGAAGTGGCTTTGGCGAAAAATTTCGGACTCAAGCTTTACGTCCTCTGGCAGCTCTCGCTGGACCGAAGCCAACACATCGCTTATTCTTCGGTCAAGCTTTATTGTGTCCGCGTCGGGCTGTTTTTGCACGGTAAGCATTACCGCCATACCGCCTCTCAACTCGCGGTACGGCCTAGCGTGTGGTTGTCCAACGAGATCTCTTTCGCTAGCTGCTTGGTGCTCGCCATCGTTCATCTGCGCATATTCCGCAGCTCGATCGACGGCGAAATTTACATCTGGCTCAATTTTCACGACTGCAGAAGCGTCACCGCGCTTAATCGGTCCGCCCAGTTTGACATCGGCCACATCGCCTATTCGTATAGGTACTTGCTCACGCCAAAGGATAGGAGTTGCGGCGACCTCCTCGAGCGTCAGCGATTGGCCCTGGATACGAAGTAGCGATTCTTTTTCGCCGCGATCCATCACACCGCCACCCGCAAGCACATTGGCTTTCGTGGTGGCGTCTGTTAGCTGTGCAAGGGTTACATTGCGCGCCGCCAGCCTCGACGGGGAGGTGAGGACTTGATACTGCTTAAGAATTCCGCCCATTACGGAAACCTGCGATACTCCTTCAACGGCAAGGAGTCGATTGCGAACCGTGAACTCGCCCAGTGTGCGCAGCTCCATCGCTTTCGCGTCCGCCTCAAACTTCGAGCTCGGTTCAATATCGCTACGAAGCGCGAGCAACATGATTTCACCCATGATGGATGAAATAGGTGCGAGCGTCGGGTTGGTACCCGCCGGCAGTTTTGATTGAGCTAGCTGCAACTTCTCATTCACGATCTGTCGATCAATGAAGATGTCGGTTCCCCAGTCAAACTCAACCCAAATGATCGAAAGGCCAATGGCCGATGACGATCGAACGCGTTTGACTCCGGTAGCTCCGTTTAAGAGTAGTTCGATCGGTCGCGTCACGAGCACTTCGACTTCTTCCGGAGCCAGGCCCGGTGCTTCGGTCATAATCGTCACCGTGGGACGATTAAGGTCAGGAAACACATCGACAGGCATGGTTCGAAGCAACGATGCTCCGACCAGCATTACGAGCAGTGATGCAATCGCAACGATCGCCCGGTTATGTAATGAGAAACGAATGATGCTGTCGAGCAAGGATGCTACCTCAATGATGCAAAGGCCGTCTGTAACTCACGACCACCAGCGGTTACGACCAACTCACCCGCTTCGATACCGTCAACAATTTCCGTGTACGCACCATCAGAGCGACCAATCTTTAGTCGGCGTCGATCGACGTACCCATCGTCCTTTTGAACAAAGCTGAAATAGTGCACCCCATCGCGAAGGATTGCGGAAGAAGGGATCGCTAGAGTCGATGTCGGACTTCCTATTGGTAAGACGACCGTAATCAATGCGCCTGAGCGAAGTTGCGGGCTGCTTGAGGTCGCAATTGGAGTAAGCCATATCCTCTGTGTGCGGGTCGACTCGTTTACTGTTGGACCGATTCGTGAAACGACGACTGGAAAACGAATGTCAGGGTTGGCAAGTATCGTGGCGATGCCATTTACTTCTCCATTTAGAGAATGGGTCTCGTGCGATCGTACATGCGCCTCAATCCATACGGATTCGAGATTGTGAATTTCGACAAGAGGCTGGCTCGCGACAACTGTTTCGCCTAACGTGACGACGGACGAGGTAATGCGTCCCGCAATGTTGGAGCGAAGTGGAAGATAGTCGAGGATTCGCCGTTCTTTAACGATTGATTCTATTTCGCTTTCAAGTAATCCCAACGTAGAAAGCTGCCGCCTTAGGCTTTCGGCCCGCGCCTTTAACTGGTCCGCCTCTGAGCGCGTTTCCAAAACGATGCGTAGTGAAACCGCATCGCCTTTGACGCCGTCAAGACGATCAGCGCGACGAAGCGAGAGTTCGGCGTCGAGCGACGTACTGATCAGGTCGAGCTGGAGCTTGTGAAATTCAGGCGAAGCGATCTCCATTAATATTTCACCGGCCTCGACGTATCGCCCCGGATTCAGTTTGTGTGAATAGACCGTTCCGTCTAATTGAGAGGAAAGTACGCTTCGGTTCTCGGGGGGCAACGTCACGGACGCAGTGAGCTGCGTAGTCGAAGCAACTTCGCGGTGACTCGCTGGCTCGGACCGTATCCCTAAACGTTGCTGGTCACTGCTAGAGAGCTTTAGAACGCCAAGAAAGAACAAACTCGATAACTCGTGACCTCCCTTTACTACCACTCGGTCACCAGGATAAATGTCGCCTTGGAGCACTTCGACCATCGGCTCGATTTGCTTATGCGCTTCCAGAGTACGCTTACCTAACTGGATGGTCTTCTTCCGGTACTCTGCGGACGTCCGAGTCGATGCCTCTTCAACGAATACATAATTCTGCAGCCCGTCGCTGTACACTGCCCGCTGCGGAACGGTGAGTTTCTCGTCTTGCTCTGATGTATAAATCGTGCCCCGACCAACAAGTCCAGGAATGATCGTTTGGTTTGCGAGTGTCATCCACGCTGAACTGACTTGAGTTTGGGAATCTAAACCAGCATCCATTCGATCGATAACGCCTTCTACCGAGATCGACGACGCAGGGAACTCGACCTTCACTCGGTTGCCTACTTTGGCCTTGAAAATATCCTTTTCCAAGAGTTGAAGCCGAACCCAAACTTCATCGGTATTAACTACTTCAAATAGGTGTTCCAACGCCTCCACGTACTTGCCCTCTGCAAGGTCCGAGTGAAGGATCTGGCCAGCGATAGGCGATCGAATGGGATAGTTCAACGAACCAGATGCGCTGTTTTGAAAGACATCGGGAGAAACGCCAAGAGTACGGGCGCGAATTCGTGCGACTTCCACGCGGTTCTGGCTCTGCTCAACTGCGTTTTCGATTTCCAGCAAACGTTGCATCGGCACAGCTCCGGCCAACGCAGTTGGCCTTGTCATGTCAAGCAGACGCTGATTAAGGCTTACGTCATTAACTGCTTGCTGATAATCCAGTTTGAGCAGTTCCAATTCGCG
>DNWZ01000042.1 GCA_003506095.1 Planctomycetaceae bacterium
CCGGTGCGAATAATCCATTCCCGACTTTTCATCGACGCCGGTAAGCCACGCTCGCCGAACGCATCGCTGGACGACATGACAAATGCGAACTTCGGACGGCTGAAACTCTTCGGCGCGCTTTGCTCTACCCATGACCGTTTCTCCCTTTTGGCCCCAATCTTACCAATCAACCGCCGCCAAGTCAAGAAAAGGTGGGTGGCACCATCTGAGGCCCCATCTGATGAGGCCGGCGGCACCATTCGAGGCCTAACCTGTTGCGAAGATGCTTATGCCGTAACGGCGCTGCGCTTGTTACGGCCTACATTTCACGACAAAACGGCTGCGACGGTGTCGGGGCACGCACGACCGTCGGCAAGCGTCGCGGGCCAAGATGCGAAATTGATCCGCTATTTCGCTGGTGAGGCTCGGCGGCTGGTGACATAGGCGATCAGGTGACGCATTTGGTCTGGCGTGATCTCTTTGTTTAACTCTTCCGGCATCAGCGACTTGGGCGATGTTTGCAATTCATCGATATCCTCTCGAGCGATCGTGTACGTCTTTCCTTGGCTGTCGACCATGGTCAACGTCGTATCGCTTTCGGCCGTTACCACACCTGAAATCACCTCGCCCGACAACGTTACAACTTGCACACGCGCGTACTTCGGATTCACTTCACGACTGGGATCAAGGATCGAAAGCAGGATCTGCTCGCGGGGCTGTTCAATCACGGTCAACAAGTCAGGCCCCACGCGTTCGCGCCCGGCTTCCGGTTCGTGACAGGATGCACAAACACGTTTGAACACCGCGATGCCTTGATCGATATCCGTCGGCCCATCTAACGACTTTGCATAAGACTGATAAAGCTCGCCCACAGGCAGACTCTTCGATGCCTCGGCATGCTTGGTGATGATCGCACGAACCTTTTCGTCTCGCGATTCACTCAGCATTCGCTTGATTTCCGGCAGCAGGAAATCTGCGCTGATTGCACCCTGGTCGATCGAACGTGCGATCGCCGCTTGGCCTTCGACTCGTGACGCGAGCGAAGTCAGTGCAATCTCGCGAGTCGCTGGTGTCATCCCCGCCATGCTTTCAATCACGGTCTCAGCAGCACCAGCATCATTTCGGATCAACGACACCAATGCAACTTGCTGGACACGCGATGAAAACTGCGCTGACAGCAATTGGCTTAACAGTTGACGCGATTCCGCTGGCGCGGCCCATCCGACCAGCGTCATTTGATCGCCCATGGATGCCAGTCGGCTATCGCCCGCTGCGGCCATCTTCAACAACTCGGGTGCAACAGTTTGCCGTGCCCACTGTGCAAGCGGTGCGGCAACACCATTTGGTTTTACTCCACCTAAGTCATTGACGACCGCTTTCAAGATGCCTGATGCTTTACCATCCGACTTCGAGTCGTTTTGTAAGAACGCCACTAAACGCTCAACCGCCGACGAATCGTCACCACCAAGAACCTGGCCACCGATCGATTTAAACCAAGCGGTTTGTTCAGCCGCCGCAAGCTTTGAAACCATCGGTTGCATCGTGATCAAAAACTCACTCGCCTGGTCGCCGAGCGAACCTTCCACAGCCCAGCGAACCCAAGGATCGGTCGGGCTTTTTGCGGCGATCTTCAAAATCGCATTAACACGACTGGCGCCATCAGGAATAAACGTCTTGGCGGCATAAGCCAGCAAAAACCTAACACCAATCGACTCATCTTCGACCAGCAGATTTTGTTCGGACTCGGTCAACGCCAGGCCTTTCTCCGCCGCAACATAAAGTGCGCGGCGACGGATCTCCGGATGCTGGTCCGCGATCGCCTTTCGCGCGACATCTTCCGGCAGTCCACCATTTAATCGATTCAAAACGCCCAACGCCTCGAACCTTGACTCGGGCATATCACCATCAGCGACCATGCTTTTCAATTCACTTGCGACTTCCACAGCGTTGCGATGCACTAAGAGTCTCGCCGCGGTTCGTCGATGCCAGAAGTTTTCATGTGACAACAACTTGACCAAATCAGGCGAAGCCATTTCGTCCAGTCGCTCGGTGGTTCGTCGGACCGGTTTTTTGTCCGCAACGACGCGCCAAATCCGGCCGCGATCGTTCCCGCTATTCAAATCGACCTGTGACTTAATCACCGGCGGAAGGCTTGCGGGATGTTCGATCACTTCGCGGTACATATCAGCGATATAAAGCGAGCCATCGGGGCCATCCCCCAATTGCACTGGTCGAAACCAGGTATCCGATGACCTTACAAACTCGTTCTGCTGGTCGATGCGGTTGCCGATCTTCCACAAACCATCTTCGGTAATCCGCTTACGATGGACCAGATTGCTGCCGACATCACAGACCACAGCGATCGCTTGATCTTTGGGCAAATCCCATTGGTCGCCCTTATACATGTATGTGGCCGTTGCCCCAGTAAAATACCCAGCCGCGCGACCGCCCCCTTCGACCACTCCAGGAACCTGTCCCGTCATTCTTAAGTGCGTTCTCAGTAAACGCCAGGGCTCGGTTGGCGAACTGCGATACACGTCGGCCGCCGCGCCGTCGGCGGCGATGCTGCGACGGAAAGCCGGTACGCTTGCGTAACGTGTGCTGCGACCTTCCACCGCTGGCAACATCATCATCTGTTGCAGATGATCGCTATTGCTGGTCCCAAACTTATAACCCCAGCGATCGAAATCCATCCCGTGCTGGACGCCGCCGGTTACCAGATTGAACGAACGGTCACGAGGGTCGATCGCAAAATCTTGACGGGCGATCTTGAGTGGTTCCGACAGGGTTATGCCGGTCAAGTCGGCGCCGTTGCTGCTTGCGGTCCCGTGCAAGAACAGGTCGGGTCCCCAGCGAAAACTGTTCATCATCCNNAAAACCAGACTTCGCCGGGACCAACTTTTGCCTTCCCGTTTGCGTCGTCATCGACGGGATAAAAGACGATATTAGGTGGCACACCGACGATCACACCACCGGGCCATGATTCGATGGCGGTCGGCCATGATAAACCTTCGACCAACGTTTCGGCTTCATCCATCACACCGTCGCCATCTTTATCAGTCAAACG
>DNWZ01000275.1 GCA_003506095.1 Planctomycetaceae bacterium
CTTCGATCGGGTCGGCATCGTCGGTAACCGAGAAAGTCAGCTCGGCGAGTGCATCGATGCTGACTTTCTTCTCATGCCGGGCGATCAGGTTGAGGTCTCCGCGAGCTTCGAGTCGAATGGCACGTTCGCCTTGTTCGATCGGCAGCAACGTCAGCGGCACTGCGCCGCGGGCTTCGACGGGCAATTCGGCAAGCGACCAATAAACAGCGTGGCGCGAGGCGTCGTACTGGCCTTGGAACTCGGTACCGACGAACGAGAAACCGCGATCCAGGTAAGCGACGATTTCCACGTTCGACGCTTCGGCCGATCCGACGTTGGCGATATTGATTTGATACGTGGCTTGGCGTTCGAGGAAACGACGCGTGGGGCCTTCGAGCTCGATCGCAAGCTGCGGCGCGACGACTTCGATGTTGACTGAATCCGAAGCGGTCAGTTCGTCGTCGGCGACCAAACGAACTTGATTTTGAATATTACCAGGGGCGACAGCACGCATTCGCAACACTTGGCGACGCGTTTCACCCGGAGCAAGGGTACCGATCAGGTTATCGAGCTCGCGGCCTTTGGGATGCTCGAAACCGTCGGGCACGTCGGCCTGCAGAATGACTCCGGTGGCGACACCCGTGCCTGGGTTGGAAACTTCGAGTTCGATTTCCAGTTGCTGGCCGATCAGGACCTGCTGCGGGGCTCGTTGAGTGATCTTCAGCGCCGGGCGGGTGCTGAACGTGCGGACCGAAGCGGCGGCTTCGAACGTGACACGAGCGACGCTGCCGAGTTCGCCTTCGGCCTCAGGGATCAACTGCAGCGAAATCGTTCTTTCGCCACCCGGTTCCAAGGCCCCCAATTGCCACAGCATCAAGTCGCCTTGCATTTGCGGCTGGGGAGTTGCGTCGGCCAATCGCATACCCGCTGGGACGCGATCGTGAACCTGCACGTCCGACGCTTCGACACCGCCAACGTTTTGAACCTGGATCACGAATGTCGCAGGCTTGCCGACCTTGACCTGCTCAGGAGCACGCTTGTGAATGACGATGCTGGGCGATTGCATCCCATCGAGCCGTCGATCGCCTGGTTCGTTCAGCACATTTTCACTGGCATCTTGCGGATCGATCATCGTAGGGAGCGTCGCCGACGACGAAGCGACGCGAGCGATCGGCGCAGCGGCAGGTTGCGGCTGGGTCATCGAGTAAGCGGGAGCCGTATCATTTGCCGAGAAGCCGCTGGCAGGTTGCGGCTGGTTGTATGGATCGGCGATCGACGCGGGGCCAGCGGCGGGCTGGGATGGCGGCAGCGCGAAAGCGGGCTGAGCGGCGAAGGCGTTCGCTGGCGCAGCGTCATCGTAGGCCTGATCGTTCGATGCTGAAACAGATGCAGTCGGTTCCGCTTGAGGCATGGGGGCGAAGTCGCGCAATCCGTTCACTGGACTAGCGCTGGCTGGACCTTCATCGAACTGCAACGTTGGCATCGTGTCGGCGTCGGGTTGCGACTGCGGAACCTGTGTGGCGACTGTGGCTGCGCCGATGCCGGCCATGGAAATCGCACCTAGGCTGGCGGCGTAGGCTGGCGGGCCGGATGAATCTTCGACGTCCTGCTCAGGCGGCGCCATTGCACCGGAAAACGCGTATCCCGACGATGGTTGTGCTGGAGCTTCGTAGGCTGGAGCCGGATCGTTTGCCGGAGCCGGATCGTTTGACCAGGCTGGCAAGGCGAATCCGCTGCCGCTGGGACCGTCGGCCGCGCCACCATCTTCGGCGGCTCCGCTAGCGGGTTGATCGATGTAGGTTTGGGGTGGCAATGCGAACGTTTCTTCGTGATTCACCTGGCGAACGCCGCTTGGTTGGCCCGCCATTGCCATCGCGGCATACGCAGGCGAGTGGGCCTGGACGTCACTGCCAGCAACACCGGCAACAAACGGCGCATCAGCAGGATCCGCAGCGATTGGCGGCGGCGGCCCCATGGCGGGAGGCGATTCGAGGTCCCACTGGGCCGTATCGTCGGTTTGTCTGGATTCTCGCTGCGCCTGCGACACACCAAGCGCGCCCAGTAAAACTACAAGGCCGCTGGCTGCTAGTTGAACGCCAAAGCGTTTGATCGTCATCGTTCCCTCGATTCGCGAGCTGTTGGGTCCGTCCGTTGGTCTCGCCGACTTCGCTTTATCAAAACTAGAGCCACGCGGTCGAGGGCAACTTTCGAAATAGCGAGCAAAAATCGATGTTGTCTTCGACAAAAAGAGTGCATGGGTGCCCAATCGCTGGTAAAACGGGGGGAAAGCTATTCACGCCCGCTGAGCGTCTTTTCCTATTCGCGGGCAACCGAGTGAACTTTTGTGCGAGTTAAAAATCGTGATCACTGCCTGGACCCTCAGCGTTTTTCTCTCGTGCTTTCAAGTTGCCGCAGATGCCCCCTCTGCGGGGCAGTCGCCAGCGAATACGGAATCGGAGCAAGAAACTCGCGGGGCGATTGACCGGGCGGTCCAATCACTCGACAGCGACAGTTTTCAGACTCGGGAAAAAGCAACGAAAGAGGTATGGCGTTTTGGCGATCGAGCCAAACCGGCGCTTCAGCGGGTCATCGAAAACGGGTCGCTGGAAGCCCGTTCGCGAGCGACCACAATTCTTGCCGACATCGAACTGGGCATTACACCGGAAACGGCCCCTGAACAAGCGAGGATGCTGCGGGGGTTTGAAGCAAGCTCACAAGCAAAGCGGGCTGAAATCCTATTGTCGCTATTGAAAACAGATCACGCAGAACTGGCTTCGAAACTGATCGATCGAGTTAACGACCCGACCGCCAAAGCCGAACTGTTCGAGCGGTCGTTCGCCGATACGGCGGTCC
Organism: Planctomycetaceae bacterium; assembly: GCA_003506095.1. Lineage (GTDB taxonomy): Bacteria > Planctomycetota > Planctomycetia > Pirellulales > Pirellulaceae > UBA6163. The sequence goes on from DNWZ01000275.1 coordinate 2,833, forward strand.
TGACAAAATTAATCTTGTCAGGAAGATTTCGATGGTGGGTTCAGAAATCAGTAGAGTTTGCCCCGAACACTCATGAGCACTCTATCATTAATGATTGGCTGTCGAACGAAAAGAAATTAAAAGAACTGTTAGATAGCGACAAACTACAGTCGGTCATCGAGGCATTGCTGATTCAAGAGCAAACCGACGAGGAACAAGTCGTATTCTTAAAGCGGTTGCTAAGCATCACCCCGCTTTCCGCCGCGCTGCTGTCCGAAGCAAACGTCGAATTTCTATTACGATTGATCAGCATTCCCGCAAAGCCAGGCGATTATCAAGATCTGTTTTTGACCGCAATCCGTTCGAGCAATCGATCAGGCGGCATTCCGAGTGAAAGAATCGAAAAAATCTTAAAATGCATTGAAGGAAACTTCGTCCAGGGCTTTAGAATAGAAATTAAGCTTGCCCTGGTTGAAACACTGTTCTCCAAGCCCATTTCTTTTAACCGATTGAACTCGTCGATCCTTACCGAGCTTTTCGCTGAGCTTGAAAAAGAAGAATTTGACCGATCACTGGAGATGGCATTTGCAAATCAAACTTTTACAACTTCAGTATTTGATTCTTTCAATTTTCGTTCACTAATAACTTGGGCAAGTGGTCTGCCTGTCGATTACCGCAACCGATTTGTTGCGCATCTCACTATGGCGGTGCGGCAGCATACATACAAAGCAGAAAGTCTACTCAAAGAACCGAACGTATTGAAGGTTTACTGGGATTTCGTTGATTCATTGTCAGACAAAGACGTTAAATCCGGTGCCAAATTAATAGTGGCGCCGCTAATGGCTTCCGAAGCGAATCTCCAGGAAGATCAACGCAATGAGTTGATCCGTTTGGTTCTCGCGACGCGGACCGATGATGTTGATGCCACGGTAGGGCGTCTGCTTTGCACTCCCCGTTATCGCGATCGAATTTTTGACGAAAACGAAAATTTTCGCGCTCATTTGATCCGTTGTGGTCAGTTTGGTGATTTCGGCATCCGATTTCACCTGGAACCGGTCTATCAGAACATTTTTTGGAACGAGAAGGCGACGAGTATCTTCCAGGATGCTGACAATTCGAGATGGTTGCTAAGCGAATACCTGCCATCCCTATCGCCAACCATTCGTCAAATCGCACTGGGCGCCTTGTGCAATAGTCCACGAGTTGTACCGACTTGGGGTGGAAAGCCGTTTATGGCGAGTTTGCTGGCATTGGTCGACGATCAAAGCGATGCCGATATACGGGCAAGAACGGTCGCGGCATCTTTGCGGTATGCGAGATTCGACAACCTTTTAGATGACGACCCGAAGTTGCCCTTCGCAACGCTCTTTCGAGATAAGACATTGCCGGATACGGCTCGCGCGATTTTTATAACGAAAATTACCGACAACCAATCCTATTTGGAATGGTTGCGTCAAAGCGACCAAGCGGATGCGTTTATAGACACTGTCGAACACTTTTTCAGAATGCCGGACATTGACCTTATGGAACTCAATGCCAAGCAGGGCTACGTGCAGTTGCTCATCGAAAAGAATCGCATGGAATCTTGGTTCATCAATCTCGAACAAAATGAAAGTGCGAAAACGAATGGTCTTGTAATGCTGACGGCCAAAACTGATTTCTTTTCACTTGAGGTTCTCGAAAAGAACTGGAACCGGATCCTGTCGCTGATCAGTACTGTTGAAGAGCCCAACCAACGAGGCAAATACCTTGCCGCATTTCTGTTGTCACATCGCTCATTGCAGTTGTATCAGCAAAAACGACGGATCGGCGAATTGTTGCGACAAATCGAGACCCAGGAAAATCCGGTGGTTCAAGACGCTCTGCTGCGATCTTTGC
>DNWZ01000260.1 GCA_003506095.1 Planctomycetaceae bacterium
TCATCACCACGATCAACGTGTTATCACGCAAATTAGGGTCATCGCGCACGCGATCGAAAAGCTTGCCAAGTTGTTGGTCCATCGCATCCATCACGGAATAATAAAGCTGGCGTTTCGATCCATCGGTTTGTTCTCGCAATACTCGCGGAGGAAAAAACGGCGAGTGAACGTCGTCGGGCCAAAGATTGATAAAGAACGGTTGGTTTGTCGCCTTGGCACGGTCGACAAACGCAATCGCTTCATCGACGAATGCGGTGGTAATCTGGCTGCGGTCTTCCCAGCGGATCGGCCCCTTGCCCAAAGCTGCTGAACCTAAGTCGTGCTTAACCGGCGGCTGTCCATCGTAAGCGTCTTTGAGTGGTAAAACACGCGGACCCAGCCCTTCGAAATTCGTTAGACTGCGATCAAATCCGTACTCTTGAATCAGCGGAGCGTCGCCGACATCGCGCTGGCCACCCATGTGCCATTTGCCGAAATGCCCGGTTGCGTAACCGCTGAGTTGCAATTGCCGAGCCAGCATGGGGGCTTTGGGGTCAAGCCACTGCGCCATCCCACGGTCGTTATTTTGCTGGCGATTGGCCAAATAGGATGTTATCTGATGCCGTTGCGGATATTGCCCCGTCGATAATGCGACTCGCGACGGAGAACAAATGGGCGAGTTGACATAAAACTGCGTGAACCGAAGCCCTTCGCTGGCCAAACGATCAATATTCCGCGTTGCAACCCGTTTCCCACCATAGCACGACAAGTCGCCCCATCCCATGTCGTCAATGAAGACGGTGATCATGTTGGGTTGACCGGGCCGCGGCGCTTTTTGCGGCTGGCCAAAAACCGTTTGCGGATCTTGCGTCTGCGTCATCCATCGATTCAGGTGATCACGTAACTTGGCAAGTTGTTGTTGATGTTCCGCTTCATCGATAAGATTATTTTGTTCATAAGGATCGACGCTGGTGTTATAAAGCTCCTCTGAGGCACGATAATGGTAGCGTTGAACAATTCGCTTCGCATCATCGTCTTTCGTCGCCGCTTCTACCCAACTTGGCCAGTAACCGTTATCAGCGACTGTGTTGGTGACGTGACTATTGAAACGGAATTCAGGGCGCGGATTGCGAATGTATTTCCACCCGTCGGCGGTGCTGGCGGCGCGAATCGGAAAGCCGTGGAGGTTTACATCACCACTGTGCTTAGTAAAGATCACGTCGCGATGCTTGGTGGTTTTCCCCATGAGCACAGGTAGGTTCGATTGGTTATCGATATTGTTGGGAGGTATCGCACGAGCAACGTCCAGCATCTTTGGCAGCCAATGGATCGTCTTTTCGACCGCGACGTCGTCGTGAAAAGTAAGGTGTCGCGCGGCATCAAAACCGTATTCGGTTGTATGGCGATTGTGGGCCACGTTGCCGAATGACTCCACCTCATAGCCGAGTGATTGCAGATAAGCGGGCAACTTCTTTAGATCGGCACGTGGCAGAGGCTGGTTGGCTTGGGCACCGATTTTTGCCGGATAGATTCCCGTCAGCAGCACCGCGCGACTCTCCTCGCAAGACGGCAAAGCGGCGTAAGCCTTGTGGAGTGTCATTCCGGCATCCGCAAGACGTTGCATGTTGGTCGTGTTGATATCAGGCGAGTCATAAGCCGACGAATCTCGCCAAGTGTGATCGTCGAACAGACAGATAACCATTTGAGGACGGGATGCTCCCGGTTCCTTTGCCATGCTCCGATGGCAACTTAACATCGCGGTGCCAGCCAAGATGCCCGCGAAGAAAAGGAATTGAAAAGAATGTTTGGTCATACCGTGGTATCCGCCTGTTGCCAATTGTTGAATGACCAGTTTCCCCGCTTGTTCTCTGTTCAATAGACTGCTAGATCGGTTCCTGGTCATCGTGCGATCGATGTTGTTGCCAGTAGCATAGCACGAATCGTGAATCGCTCGAACGGAAGCCTCCAGCGACCTCGAATCAGAATGCCGCAGTGTCAATAAGATCCTGCGGCGTTCTGGCTCTGCGTGCTTAGCCAATATAAAGACCGAATGCCGCTTGACCAGATCAAGACGCTATATGTGATGAGCCCTTTTCGCACCGAGTCTGCGGGATCGATCATGTACCGCTGCGCAAAGTGTGCGAAGTTGCAGCAAGTTCCTAAGTCGTGCGGCAATCGTCACTGTCTGATCTGCCAAGGCGGTAAGGCAAAAGATTGGTTGGAAGGTCAAGGGTCACGGTTGCTTCCGTGTGCCTGCTTTATGATCACCTTCACGGGCACGGAAAGTGATGCGATGGAACAGCACGTCTTTCAGCTATTGATTTGAGAATAGAAGATTTTTCACGACGGACGATTCCGATCAGTCGGCGACGACGGTTGATTCTCCACTTCAAAACGCCCGACTTCGTCGCTCGGTTGTATCGGATGATTATGCGTTCTGCTACCAGTATGCAGAGGCCTGATAGGTCAGGCCAGTTTTTGAATCGTGGTAGAAATTGTGGGCGCCACCGTTGCTCGCCGAAAACGTATACTCAACCGTATTCTCTGTCACGACCCAGCCCAGCGGGCCGATTGCCTTCCCAATGGTTTCAGGGTTTGCGGGCGACCTCTCACTGAATGAATTGAGCGACTCCCCGGGGCGTGCGAAGCGTTTGTCGAGGAAAGCATTGAGGTCTTTCTCGGAAATAATGTAGATGGCGTAATGATCGAGCAAGTCCTGTCGAATGGTGATGTCGGTAGCGGCGGGCGGGAGTAGATTCCGGCCCCTCCCCGTCCACCAAATGCTATTCCGATTTGCATGGTGCGTGTCGGTTCCGTATATCCAAAAGAGAGTGAGGGCGAGTGCCATCAGCAGTAATAATATAACGCCGAATACCTTTAGATCGCCAGCGCGGCGCGGGGTCTCCGGCAAGGTCGAGTATAGATCTTTCAGGAGCATCGTGTTCGCAAGGTCTTTGTCCAGACTTGGACGAGGGGAATTGTCTCGCTTTGACTCGCAGTCACCCCGCATTCCGAAATGCTTTGCTTGTTCGCAGTGGGAGCCCTTCCACAGTTCGGAACGCAGAACCAGCAAATAGCCTAATCGATGCGGGCGTTTTCTTCACCCTCCAGTAAATATTCTGGAGAAGCCTGACCGACGGGGGCTGACGAATCGATCGCGGCTGTCGCAGGGGATTTTCCCCTTAGACGACTTGGAATTGCCCACGAAAAGTTGACAGTCGACCGACGCATGTCAGACTTTCGGGGCCGGGAAGGGGCCTCTCCGGCCCTGAGAGGCCGACTCTCCCAAGGGAGAGTGTCCTGCACGTTATACCGATTTACTTGTTCAGACCTGCTTAGCCGGCATTGATTTCCGTGGTGATTTCCGTGGTGTGCGTAGATCTGCCGATGTTCGAGGGGCTGGGGTTCTCGAAGAATGCTGTTGTGTGCACCAACGTCGATTTTCGATCTAGCGATCGAATTGCGTTTGATGTCAAAATGCGATTGGGAAAGGAGTCTGGATCGATGTTTCGAAAGTCAATTGACCTTGTTGCGTACGGGGTCGCTCGTTGTTTGATTGCCGTTGTGCAGACGATGCCGCTGGATATGGCGGATTCGTTCTGTCGGGTGCTGGCGGCTTGCCTGTCGATGCCTGGGGCGATTCGTCGCCGAACGTTTGACAAGAACATGGAGTTGGTTTTTCCCGAATCAACGGGTCAGCAGCGGCAGAATCTTTGCCGTGCGATGTGGCATCATTTGATGTTGATGATTTGCGAGATCGCTTGGGCGCAGCGTCGGTTGCATTTGGTGAACTGGACCAAGGTGTTACGAATCCGCAACAATCGGGTGATGATCAAGCACTTATTGGCTGAGCGTCCGGCGGTGATCGTGACGGGTCACTTTGGGAATTTTGAAGTTGGTGGTTATTTGGTTGGTTTGATGGGTTTTCCGACCGTCACCATTGCTCGTCGGTTGGACAATGAACCGCTGCATCGGTTTGTCGAGCGTTTTCGTGGGACTCATGGCCAGTTTATGGTCGACAAGGAAGGTTGCGCCCCATTGATTGATCGCCATTTGAGTCGCAAGGGTGCTTTGTCGTTGCTAGCGGACCAGCACGCTGGGGACAAAGGTTGTTGGAGTCGGTTTTTGGGCGTCGACGCGTCGTGCCACAAGGCGCTGGCGTTGTTTTCGCTGACCAGCGGTGCGCCGATGATGGTATCGGCGACTCGTCGGGCCGGACGTCCCATGTATTTCGAAGCGGCTTGCATCGCGGCGGTTGATCCGCAGGACGATCCTGCAGGAATCTGCTCGGGCGTTCGCACGCTGACGCAGTGGTACAACGACCAGATGGCTGTGGCGATTGGGCCTGCTGTGGAGCAGTATTGGTGGGTGCATCGTCGTTGGCGGCCCAAGCCAGCCCGAGCGGCGGCGCAGTCAGCACAGGGCGCGGCGGCGAAAGCTGCGTAGGAACATGCTATCCTTTGCCTGCGATGCCAGGCAGAAGTCGACTGGCATGACCTTCGTAAGCTTTTCCTAGGATATTTTCTCGATGCTCCACGCAGTTCTGATGGCGGGCGGAAGCG
>DNWZ01000141.1 GCA_003506095.1 Planctomycetaceae bacterium
CAACTAACGCCAATCACCCACAAGATTTCATTGTCCGCCCGCCCCAACTCCAAGGCAAGCGACTGAGCGGCGGTCAGCCGACTCGATTTACAACCCAACACTTCTGCACACCTGCTTATGACGCAATTTAAACGGATTAACGAGTGAGCAAATCGTCAGCGAGTGACAGTGCGATCGTCTGGAGTCAAAAAGAATTCGGGATCTTGAAGACGAGACTAATTCAAACTGATTTTGAACTCAGGCGACTGCTCGCCTTACCGCTCATCTACGCAACCGTTTTAACGACGGACCCAAGGCAAACAACCGATAATGCTGACGTAAAAGTCACAATCCTACACGACGGGCAGATATTTGAAGTCCACGCTTCACCGAGCATGACGCTAAAGCCTGGCGACAACGTGAAAGTTGATCTGGCAACCAGAAAGATTTGCGATTAAGGGCAGCAAAATATGGAGACTGTGGGGCTTGGTCACGCCGCCACCCTTTTCACCCTCTTCCCCCACACCAGTTCAAAACAGGGGAGGGCGGCTTCGTCCAGGTTCGCCGTCATCCAAGCCCGAACATCGATGATCGACTCGTCCCTGAACGACCTGCGGCACAATCGACAAACATGGACGATATTCGCTGACCGATTGAACAGCCCCACCTGACGCAATCCAAAATTCACCAGCAACGTATCGCTGGAGCAGTTTTGGCAGGTTGGCGGAGCATCCCGACGCCACGCACTCTTGATCGCCGCCCAGGGAATTTGACCGTCCTCAACCCCATCCCAAGCAAATCCAGACCTCGTTCCTGGAGCCGCCGTCCAGTCATCGGGCTCGGTTGAGTGTCGCCGCTCCCATTTCCTCTGGAAAAGCTCCAGTTCGAAATCCGAGTCGAGTGGGACGCCGTAAAGGAACGAATCGCCAGTCAGCCTGCTGACGGCGTCCGTTTTGCGGTCCTTTAAAACAACTTCGACTTCTGGGCGAGCAAGCCCATTCATTTTAAAAAATGGTCGGAGATCGGCTTGGTGCGATCCCCAGTGGTCGACCCCGACTCTTCCTGGCCGCAACTCAAGGAGGTTGAGCGAACAGCGACGGACGACCAGCCGAATGACTCGATCGCCATCGTTGAGCGTCAGCTTCCCGAGCCCCTCAGCAGCCCGAGCCATAACCGGCTCGTTGATGTTCTGGAGAGACCACTGAACGGGATCGGCGACCTGCCAGGCGTTACCGGATTCCACATCGATGAAGTGGAAATTGGGCGATGACGTAGCGAAAACGCTTTTGGGGACGAGGCAAGAAGCGGTGGTTTGGAGAAACTCTCGGCGATCGGTCATGGTTGCTCCCTCGAAAATTAGCTCGTTGGGAAGACGCTGCTGGAGGCGGAATGATTCGCCATCAAGGATGGATTTTCAAGCGATAAGCCCAGTTCTCGCAGGCTAATTCTCTCGCTTTCCCCAGTTTCCAAATTGTCGATATCAATCGGCGTGTCTTTGTAGGCTTCAATGCCGTCCAGCAAGGAAAAAGTGGACGAAAGAGCTTCGCTGACGTGTTGTCGAGGGGCAGCGAATTGCACAGAGATGCGGTTGTGGTAGCTACGGATTCGAACCAGTCCCACCCTGATGCCAGCTAGGCGGATTTCATCGACATCTCGAACGGGATTCAGCGAGGTCAATCGCTCATGTTCCGAAGCCGAAATACCCACCAGTAGGGCATTTTCGCCGTTTAAAATCCACGCATCGTGTGTCGTCACTTTCCAATGTTGACCGGATTTTGGATCGAGCCAAAAGCCATCGCCCATGCGTCCCATGATTTCAGTCCTCGGCGGTTGTGGTCTTCAATTGTACACATCAGGCGGACACCTTTGGTCCACAGATGGAAAACCGTAAACGGTTGCTTGTAATCAACAACGGTTTTCGAGCCGCATGGCGAAGAAGCACCAGGAACAAGCCACACCAAAGATTATAGTGATCTGAAAGCACTATCGCCAGGTCGCCGTGGCTAAAGTACCGTGTTTCGCCTGCGAAAGTGCAATTCAGCCCTCAATCACCTTCTGGACCTGACGCCGATGATCCTACGACTTTCTCAAAAGCTGAACATCAAGCTAAAGGGCGGTGCATTGGCAGAGATGCCGCTGGATGTTAACCCCTGCGCCGATTGGTCCAGCAATTTGTTTACCGCTGATCGAACTCAGTACATCATTTTGACGAACACGGCTTCGTTTTATTCTTGCGTCATGCCCGGTCGGGGTATCGCCGACGAAAGCACGTTCATTGCCCGAGCGTTGGAGACGATCCGTGAATTCACGGCAGATGATGGTCAGCAATTCCTCTACCGAAAGTTCATTGCACCATCGGCAGCGATAGTCCGTTTCGCTAAGGCTCTGAATCGGTCGGTGACGGGATCAATGAACGATCACATTCATGCTGCCAAGGTCATGCTGGAGGACGGGATGGCACAGGACGATATCTTGGGACGAACTTCTGGCAGGATACAACATTGCCAAAGGTGGACTGATGCCTCTGGGCTTGCTGATTCTGCTGTTCAGCCCGATGATTGCCTTGAAGTTGCGTGAGAAAAGGTAGCGAATTGGCTACCTGCGCTACCGTAAATCGGGAAAAAGATTCAATGCCCCGCAAAGACCACTGGGACGCCGTTTACACGACCAAGGCCAACGACGAAGTGAGTTGGTTCGAGGCTGATCCCACGATTTCACTCGATCTGATTCAGCAAGTGTCACCGCCCCCAAGCAGCGTGATCGACGTGGGGGGAGGTCAGTCGTTTCTGGTGGATCGTTTGCTCGATAGCGGAATCGATCAAATTGCGATACTCGACATCTCTTCAGTGGCAATCAGCCGAACGAAGGAGCGACTTGGTGAGCGAGCCGCCAGCGTCGAGTGGATCGAAGGCGATATCACTTCAATCTCGAATGTCGGCACTTTTGATCTCTGGCACGACCGAGCCGTTTTCCACTTTCTGACCGAACGGAAGGATCGAGAAGCGTATCTGGAGCTTGCCGTGAAATCGATTCCAGTGGGAGGACATATGATCATCGGAACATTTGGCACCGATGGCCCCGAAAAGTGCAGTGGCCTGCCCGTGTGTCGATACGACGCCGATTCAATGGCTTCGACCTTAGGCAACCGATTCATGTTGGTAAGCAGCCAGAACCACGTTCACGCAACACCATGGGGCAAGGAACAGCACTTCTTTTTTGGAGTTTTTCAGCGGGTCTAAGTCCCGAACGATGTGTCGGATTACGTCCCTGGCTTCGTTGCCCGGAAGATCGCCCCTTCGGTCTCCGGTGACGTGTAATAATCGGTCATTTTGACAAAAGTAACGTCTTGAAAACCGGCATCGCTGATCAGCTTCTCCAAGCACTGCCTCGAAAGCGTCCCGGCTACGCAGTTTGCCCAAGAACCAGCATTGTTGTCTGAATGACACGACGAGGATGCTGAGGGATCGAGGCGAATCATGTCAGCAAGGTAGAGCCGACCGTTTGGTTTCAGAACTCGCAAGATCTCCTGAAACACACATGGCTGCTTTGGCGAAAGGTTGATTGCCCCATTGGAGATAACAACATCGACGGTGCTCTCCTCAACCGGATGAGGCAACAAAGCTTCTTCAGTCCTTGTTGCGAGTCGGTGACGTGTTGCTTGCGATCAGAGACGTTGACACCGTAGAACGAGTCATGAACGCATACCCG
>DNWZ01000369.1 GCA_003506095.1 Planctomycetaceae bacterium
TACACGACGGCACGAATGCAACCGCGATCGTCTGCGAGGAAATAGTAGGTCTGTCCGATGGCTCGGAATGCGGGAATGATGATCTTCATTTGGGATCTCCTTTTGAGTATTGAAACGGGTGATCGGCGGCGGCGGCGGGTATTCGTTTTCTGTCCAAAAGGTGAGGTTGTGCGAAGCACAAAAACGAACCCTTTTGGTGTTCTGTTCTGTGTGGTGGTCATGGGTGACCACCTTTACGGTCATGGGTGACCACCTTTACGGTCATGGGTGACCACCTTTTTTGGCTTATGGTGGTCATGGGTGACCACCTTTTTTGGCGTAAATGCCTTGCCTGTGATCTGCCGTTTTGGTGCATGACCTCTGCCTGCGGATTCCTCTAAAATCCTGACCACGCCACCATCAACCAAGTCGCTCATGATCTTGCGAACCCGCTCGTAACTCAGCTTTGTTCCTTCCGCGACTTGGCAGTGTGCCGCAGAGAATCGGCAATCTTTGCCGCTGGCATGGAACCAGCAAAACATTAACACCGCAACATGCGATGAACTCGGAAGCGATGGACAGACAACCGAGTACAACCGCCTGCCCTGTTGCCATCGCATATCGGATTTACGTTTCGGTGCTGGCTGTGCCGTCATTGATCGCCACCTCCGAAACAAAAGCCATCGTCGGCGGTCGCGTAATCAATAAAATCGCTGTGCGGCTGCGGCTCATCGATTGCCGCATCGAACCGCATCGCAGGCATGTCGAAAATCAATTCACGATCGACCTTTGCGCCGTGTCGATTCTTCACGTGACCTAGCGTAACTTTTCGCACGAAGGTTAAGCCGTTGTGGTCGCCGTCATCGCGAAGCACGTAAGCCGAATCGGCTTGATATTCGACCTCACCCGATTCTTTGAATGACGACAGCGATAATTCCTGGCTGTTGTGGTTACCTTTGGCGTCTCGCTTGGTTGCCGACAGTGCCAGCACAGCATGACCTTGCTTCGCCAATTGCCGAAGGATGGACATAACCAAACCGACACCGCTGCGGATATCCTTTTCAGGTGGTGCGAACTTTTGCAGATAATCGACCACGACCAAACCTGGCGTCTTGTCCATCAAATCATTCAGCGACTCGATTGACGGATCTTCATAGACTGACAATCGCGCCATCGATTGCCGAAGCGTCAGTGCTGCGGATTCGATCATTGCCATATCGGCAACGCTCAAATTGCCGAACCTGATGTAATCGCTTTTGATTCGCGTTAGCCGTGTGAACTCACGACGCAATACCGCATCGAACCCCATTTCCGCATTCAACAGATACGCAACCGAATCGGGGTTATGTTCCAACGTTTCAAACGCGATCTGGCTTGCCATCGCAGTTTTGCCAAATCCTGGCGGCGCACCGATTACGTTGATTAGTTCGGGTCCGATCTCAATTCCATCGAGCGCATCGCCAAGCCGATATAACTGCGGTAACTTGCCGCCGGCGATTCGTGCGAGGTATGCGTCCAAAAGCTCACTGGCTGGCGTTAGCAGCGATTTTTTGGCGGTTGAGGCGGTTGCTGTGCCGTTGACACGCTTTTTCTTGGCTTCGGCTTCAACCGCTTCGCTGACAATCTTTTCTAGCTCTTCGGGTGATATGCTCATGATGATAAGACTCCTTCCAGGCAGACGCCTTTTGATAGCTGCTTGGCGTTTTCCTCATGACACCACTGCGCCGCTGCTTTCCAGTCCCCACGATGCCTGATGATCACAAACATCTGATCGACACTGTAAAACCTGCCGACCCCGCCGTCGGTCTTGTCGCATGAAAACAGCGGGTCGCCGCCACTGAAAACGTTAATTCCAGCGCGGTCCAACTTGGTGGCAATCTTCAATGAACGACCTGGGCTAGCTGCTTTCGGTCGCCGCCACTCGCTACCCCGCAAGAATGTATAACCAGCCTCATCGAGCAACATTTCGGGCGTTATACGAACCGCATCGATGTATGCGTTAATAGGACGATCACCCAAATCGACGGGTCCTAGTAATTTATCGCACTTGTCACGAACCAGCTTGGTTACTTCGTCGCGGATCTCATCAATCGTCGGCTCAATATAAAGCTCGTTCTCGTAGTAGTATTGTTGGCTGATTGAATGAATTGACACCCGATTCCCACTGGCTCGCAAACTGCCGACGGGGCGCAAGACTCGGCAAATATCCGCAGTAGAATCGATCGTTTTGCCGCCAATCTCAAGCGCCAGTGCCTTCAATCGTTCCTGCCATCGCTTGGCAAGTGCGATCCAGTGCTGACGGATTGAATCGCTTTCAATCCTTATTGGAACTTGCAAGACCCAATAGGCGTGAAAACCTTTATCTTCGCCGTCGGTATTTACTACCATCGTCGGCTCGACAGGCATTGCGTTAAGTGCCGCCAACGCCTGATCTCGGGTCAAATACTTGTCAGATTTCGCCGCATCAACATCAAGATGAAAACCGATGATCGATTTCACTTCGTTGCCATTGCCGATGGTCCAGCCGTACCCTTGCGTGCGAACTTTCTCAGCCTGCCGCTCGGCAATCTTGCCAGAATCCATCGGGTTGACTTTGATAAAGCGCCCGTCGTGCTTTTGAATGTCAATTGCCAATCGATCCAATTCATCAAGTGGATAAATGCCAATCGGCCTGCACTTCGTGTGATCGACTAGGACGATTTCGCCGCAGTCGGGTAACAGACCTTCGTACAAGACGTTGAGATATGTGGCTGTTGAATTACTCATTGGTCACCGCCTTTACCGATGGCTCGGTT
>DNWZ01000804.1:0-622 GCA_003506095.1 Planctomycetaceae bacterium
CACCTTCGGGAATGACCGTGATTTCCGGTCGGAAACCAACCGCCCCCGGTAGACCAAACCCGCCAGGACCGCCCAAAACCGGCGAGCCTACCCGACCGCCGCCACTGACCGCTCGCATGGCTGCCAAGTCTGACAAGAACTGTTGCTGGACCGCAGGATCATTGCCACCGAAGAACTGGCCCAAAAACTTCTGGTTTGCGTTCTGTTGAACTTCGCGAAGGTGGGCCAATTGGGCTTCACCGATTTCTTGCTTGCGGGCTCCTTCCTTGACATCGACTTCAACCAACGCGTCTTTCTCGGTCAATTCGATTTGCTTTCGAATGTACCGCTGACTCGGCCGTCCGACATCGCTGAGGATATCGATCGTGACATGCCCTGAGGTGACGTTGCCCCAGACACGGCGAATCAAGACTCGATACACACCGGAATAGCCTTGCGGGCAGAGGTAGGTTTCGGACAAAACGCCACCCTCTTCCTTCGATTCAAGCCCAGGAAAACCGTCACCCAAGAATGTGCCGCCGCCGGCCGCGTAGGGCGTATGTGCCGAACTGACCGTTCCCGATGGCTCTTCAACGGCGATGTCAATGTCTGCATCGCCAGTCCAACTGACGCGAACCACCAA
>DNWZ01000804.1:651-1364 GCA_003506095.1 Planctomycetaceae bacterium
CTGCCACGCGGCCAAGCTTGGCTCAAAATACCTCGACACGCCCACTGCATCGCATCCAAGTCGTCTAATTTCTCCGCCAATCGAAGCCCCATCACAAATGCTTCCCGATGATATGGTTGGGCCGATACCACGTCGCGGCAAAGTCGCAATGCCGCTGCCTCACAACCGATACGTCGCAACTGTTCTGCGACAATCAAGATCTCGTCAGGGGTATCGGCGAAGTCGACCGCAGACAAATACGCTCGCTCGATTTCCTCAAGTCCAGCACCAGTGCCACGCAGTGAAATCGCATAAGCGTGGTACATCCAAGGTTGAACATGTCCACTAAGGATTGCGGCACCAACAAAATTGCGGATCGATTCAAATGCTTCGCGTGCTGCCGCATTGTTACCAGCCTTTTCCGCTTGCTTTACTTTCGAATTGAAGTAACCAACGGTCGAAAGGACTCGTTGGTCGTGTTCTCGTAACGCCTCCGGGGAACCAGATTTGATACCCTCGAAATAAAACAACCAAGCATCCAACGATGCGGGATCAGCAGTGTTTTCTAGCTTGATGCGATGAAAAACCGTCTCACCATCCGTGTTAGCGTCCGTATGGATCGCGTCCTGGCCGGCGCTCGATTTGCTGTCCACCGAGGTCGGGTTAACCGTAGCTTTTTTCGTCGAAAGGGATGCTTCGTCAGGAACAACCATCATCCCCATGCCGCCCATGCC
>DNWZ01000804.1:1390-3319 GCA_003506095.1 Planctomycetaceae bacterium
CCCATACCACCCATGCCGCCGCCCATCATACCACCCATGCCGCCTGCCATCGGAGGCATGATCGGAGTTCCGAGGTCACCGACTGCATAGATTCGACGCTTGAGATTGGCTTCGGCCTTTTCTTGAGTCGTAATTTTCAAAATCGAGTTTCCGACCGTGTAGGTCAAATCGTCGTAAGGGTCCAGCATTTCACGAATGAATGATCGCAATGACACATTCTTTAAAGTCAAGGTAATTGCTTCGTCTGGCGTGATTGCCGTGTCGGCCAAAGCGGCGTAGTCCAAGCTGAAGTTAATGCCACGATCTTCAGCAATAATCCGCACCGCGTTTTCCAAGGTCTCTTCGATGAATGAGAAACTAACCTCATCGTTCAATGCCCTGTTGATGTTTCTTTCAGATTCATTTTCACCCGCCAAATCCTGAGATCCATACTTTTCCAACCGCCGACGGCTAAGTCTTTGCCAGGTTTCGGCATCGGGATACTGCATCGGCAGATCTTCGACGAACGGAATATTCGCTTCTTCGGCGATCGCCAGAGCGTCCAAGAAATTGCGTTCACGACGCAGACGCAGGTCACGCATGCGCGTTGCGGAGTTCAGCATTTGAGTGCTCAACAACGCTTGATTGGAGAACACGGAATCCTTCGCCAAGTCCTGAATTGCCGGAATGATTTCCGAGTCGGCATAACGCAACCGGCCTTCCTGGATCAGCGAGTTCATCTGATTCGACAACGTTTGCAGTTGGTCTTCGCGACGAAACGCCTCTTGCAACAACAGCTCAGTCTGAGTCGCTGCGGCGGCAATCTGCATCGCAGTCGCGTCGGCTTCGATTGCTGCGGCTTCGCGTCGACTTGCCGACTGGATCGCCGATCGAACTTGGCCTAGCAACTCTTGACGGATTTGAGGATCGATATCGGGCTGGTTTTCAACCTGCGTCAACAAGGTTTTCAATCGGCTCGATACACCGATCGGGTTTGTGTCCAGTGCGCGCCGAGCTTCCAATAACTGTGCAGTCACTTGGGCTCGCATGCGACCGGCTTCCTGAGCCCTTGAAGCTGCGACTTTGTCAAGCAATCCCGAAGGTGCTTCTAGCAATCCGCCGTTGCCTGCGGGTGCTCTGGTGCCCGCTGCGGCACCGCGATCCAAACGCGGACGTGGTGCAGGCGGTGCAGGTGCAGGTGCTGGCGCACGTGGTGCTGGCGCAGCGACGGGAGGTGCAGATGGAGCCGCGCCAGCGGGAGCTGGAGTACCAAACGGATCGTTTGCTGCGGCCGGTACGTCGGTGCCAAACGGGTCCGCTACTTCGGCTGCAGGTGCCGCAGGCATGTCATCGCCAAACACTCCGCCAAACGGATCAGCATCGTTCTGGAAAACGAGCCGATCACCGGCGATCGCACGCTCACGCAATCGTTTAGCGGCGGCGTTGTTCGGATCGTTATCAAGTGCCATGTTCGCGATCGCTTCCGCACCACGTTGGCTACCAGTGGCGATCGCCAGTTCCGCCGCAACCGTTAATTCTTCGGATCGCTGGGACATCACGCGTGCAACTTCGCGAAGCAAACCCGAACCGGCCGTTGGCAACAACAAACCTCTGCTCTCCTGGGCACTGTTGACCATCCCTGGCAAAAATGCAAAGTCAGGATGCTTGGCTTCGATCGTCGCATCCGTTGCAAATGCAACCGAGCCGCGAGCCGTCAAACCTTCAATCCGAATCGGACCGTCGGCCGCCGCGGTGGCCAGACCGAAGTACAACGAATCACGGTCAACTCGCAACGGCGGCAACCGGCCCGCCTGGATCGATTCCAGACCCTTGGGCAATGTCAATTGAGTGACCCAAATCGGCGAAAGGGTCGCAGCGGATGCCATCTGTTTGCCAATGCTGGACGCTAGGTCGGCTTGGCCATCAGCGACCACGGCCAATTCACCGCCG
>DNWZ01000788.1 GCA_003506095.1 Planctomycetaceae bacterium
GTCACCTCGATCGACTCGACATCACGCAACTTGCCACGCCCACGGTAAGCGGTCACTCCACGCTGTTTGAACAGCATGTCAATCCCGCCGGTTAACGTATCGACGATCTTTGCCTTGCGAGTCATCATCGTCGACAGGTCCAGCTCCAGACCGCTGACCTTCAATCCATGGTCGGCAAAACGATGCTTCGCTTCTTCATAGAGGTGGCTTGATTCCAACAATGCTTTGCTGGGGATACATCCGACTCGCAGACACGTTCCGCCGAATCGCGAGTTTTCGTCGATACAGGCGACATTCATTCCTAATTGTGCGGCGCGGATCGCGGCTACATATCCGGCGGGGCCGCCACCAAGAACGATCAAGTCGTGACGTGTCGTTTTCATATCGATTAAAAGGTTGAAATTAAAATGATGAAGGAAAAAAATCGCTTCCGGCGTTAAAGCGATGACACATTCTGGCCCGAATAGGCGGCTTGTTCTAATGCATCGATCTGCGAGACGTACTTGTCGTACTCCGCAGACCCCATCGGGGCGTAATTCAGGTTTTTGAACAATCCGGTCAGGCGTGTGAAGTAATCACGCACATCGTTATTGCTGGCAAACTGATAATCGCGATCGATCAATCGCTTGCAGAGCAAAAAACTTGCCTTTTGGCGGTCGATCGGCACCGTGACGTCGACCTTGTCGAATGCGTCTTGTTGCAAATAAACCATGTCAAAAAACAACGATTTTTGATAGGTGACATAATCATTGATCGTGACGCCTTCTTCACCGGTCACTTGCATCATCTGATAAATATTGTCGCCCTTGCGCAGCAGTTCATGCATTTGCGTGACGCTGGCAGTCCAGTGTGGGTCGAGCGCCGAATCGAAATAGGGTTGCAACTGTTCGCGGTAGCGTGACCAAGACACCAACGGATCGATTGCCGGAAAGAAACGCTTGTAAGCGCGAGCATACGCCAGGCCAAGGAAGCATTTTACGGTACCGAGCGTTGCTTGCGTTACCGGTTCTTCAAAGTTACCGCCGGCCGGCGATACCGATCCGATCATGGTCAAACTGCCCGTTGATCCATCGGCCAACTCCAGAACGCCCGACCGTTCGTAAACGCTTTTGATCGCCGAATCGAGGTAGGCTGGAAAAGCTTCTTCGCCGGGAATTTCTTCCAAGCGTCCTGACGTTTCACGCATCGCTTGTGCCCAACGCGAAGTCGAATCGGCCAACAGCAAAACGTACAACCCCATCTGGCGATAGTACTCGCCCAAGGTGATACCGGTATAGATCGAGGCTTCACGGGCTGCGACGGGCATCGACGAAGTATTGCAAATGATAATCGTGCGATCCATCAACTTGCCGCCGGTGCGGGGGTCAGGCATTTCGGCAAAGTCGTGAATCGTTTCCACCACTTCGCCAGCCCGTTCGCCGCAAGCAACAACGATCACGATGTCAACCGTGCAGTACCTTGCGATCAAACCTTGCAGCACCGTTTTACCCGCACCGAACGGACCGGGCACGCAAGCGGTTCCGCCACGAGCGACCGGAAAGAACGTATCGATGATGCGAGTCGTTGTGATCAGCGGTTCGCTGGGGAACTTTCGTTGAACTTGTCGCGAACGCAACATCTGCTGGGGAATCGGACGGCGAACGGGCCAATCCTGGGTCATCATCACTTCGCGTTGACGGCCGCGACTGTCGCGAATCACGGCGACCGATTGGCGGGAAGTGCGTGAACCCGATTCGATCGATATGACCTCAGCCGCGCCCACCAAATCGAATGGTGCCATGATGCTGTGGCGAATGTTCTTTTCCTTAACACTGCCCATCACATCACCGGCCATCACGCGATCGCCAACCTTCTTTAACGGTTCAAAATCCCAGGACTGCCGGGAATCGAGCGGGTAAAGGTCTCGCCCACGCTTGAGAAAAAAACCGTCTTGTTTGGCTAGGTTGACCAGCGGGTTTTGCAAGCCGTCATAAATCACGCCCAACATCCCCGGGCCTAGGGTCAGCGACAGCATTTGGCCGGTTAGTTCGACCTCGTCGCCATAACGAACGCCATCGGTTTCTTCGAAAACTTGTAAGTCGGCGATCTTGCCATACACGCGCAGCACTTCGGACTTTAATCGCTCATCGCCGACCCGAACGAACGCTACTTCGTTTTTTATGATCGGCCCCGAATCGACTTCGATTCGTACGATATTGCCATTGACACCCAATACACGTGCTCGGGCGACACCAGCTGCACGAGATTCCTCGGCGACAAATTCATTGGATTGGGTTTGCATACTCACCGAGAGTCTCCTCGATCAACTTGTTGAACCGGACTTTACCGGCTTTGGCGTTTTGACTGGTCCACCGGTCGATGATTTCCCACCGGACCAAGTAGGCGATAATCGCTTCGAATGAAAACGTTTGTCTCTCGGCGATCCGAGACCAATCGCTCCATCTCTCATTAAATACAACTCTTTGGGCTTCGCGCATGTCGCCCGCGTCCAACTGCTTTCGAAACGCTTCGACCCAACGATGATGAACACCGAGGTTAAAGTTTGGGTCCAGCCAGTGTTTTCGCATATGGCCTAGCGTACCGGCCCGATCGGCGATCCGGTCGATCCACTTAGGCGGTTCCGCGCCGGCGGCCCTACACCGAACACAACTGATGATCAAACGCATTTCGGTTCGCGACCGAACCAAATGGCGAACGAGATGATTGGTCGTGTGACGCATCAATTCTTGATAACGATCGATCACTTCATCATCGGTGCGATCCAGTGGTTGTCGATCCCACAGAAAATAGAGCCCGACTTGGCGAGTGACCTCGCTGTCACGCGGTTCCAGCATTCGCAAACGGTCGCGAAGCGCCGGCCATGATATCGGCAAACGCCCCGCATCAAACCGAGTCGGCAATTGCGGCAGGCTGGACACCAGCATGTAATAGGAACGGGCCGGAATCACGATCGATTAACTCTTAAAGTCCATGATGTGGCGAAACCGCGGTACGAGAAATCTCGCCAAAAACTTTGCCAAAGCTTCTTCGGTCATATCGATATCAACATCCTTATCCGCCAAGCGAACCTTCACTCCGGCGGCGACATCTTCACCGACGCCAACGGTCACGCCATCACGCAACATTGCGTGCGTAACACCGGCAACGTATTTGACCAAGGGATCGGATTCAGGAGCATCCATGGGCAATAAGATTTCGGTCTTTGCCGCGGAATCACTTGGCCGCGATTTCCCGGCGACTTCCAGAATCATCTTGCCCAAGGTTTCAGGGTCTTTCAATTCTGCGTCGACAAGCTTTCGAATCCGATTCTCGAATTGCAACGTGAACGATTCACGCAGTTTCAAGAGTGCATCGCGGCCGGCAAGTTGCAAGGCTTGGTTTGACGTTTGTCGAATCCGATCAGCTTCTGCTTTCGCAGTCGTGACGACCGAGTCAGCTTCGTTGCGAGCGGCATCGAGGATCGCCATCGCCTGACGCTTTGCATCCGCAACGATCGCTTCGGCCTCTGACTTGCCTTTGACGACACCATCGGTTTTCAAGCGGTCGATCAGGTCTTCGACACCAGCCGCTTTCGCAATGTTTTCAACAGCCATGATCTCAACCTGCTCCCGTGGCGGCGGCGACTGCGGCGGGCAATCCGCCAGCAATGATCAATGCAAAGATAAACGCGAATACCGCAAAGCCTTCGACGATCGCGGCCGGCGCAGCCGACAGACCGAAAATCTCTGGCTTGCTTTTCGTCGCGTGAATCGCCGACGCACAGCACTTGCCCTGATAGGAGGCGCTGAAGAACAGTGCGGCCCCACACAAGACGCCAATGGCGAATAAACCTGGCGCCGACGTAACGCTGACCTCACGGTTCAGCGACAGCATCACGACGATGCCATAAATCGTTTGGGATGAAGGAAGCGCCGATAGTCCGACCAAGCGGCCATAACCGGATTCCACATCCAACATCGCACCGCAAGCCGCTTGTCCGGCCG
>DNWZ01000218.1 GCA_003506095.1 Planctomycetaceae bacterium
GTGTTGCGATGGAATCCCGTGGCGATACGATCTTCGTCGCTTGCACCGGGGATCATGTCGCCGGCGAGTTGTCGAATCGTGAATTGATCAAACGGCATATCGCTTGCGATCGCGTTGAGCACCCAATCACGATAAGGCCAAATCGTTCGCGGCCGGTCTTTCTCATAACCGTTCGTGTCAGCGTATCTGGCTAGGTCCAACCAAGGCCGCGCCCATCGTTCGGCGTATTCGGGACGGGCGATCAACGAATCGACCAATCGTGAATAGGCGATCGGCGACGAATCAGCGACGAACGCGTCGGCCTCTGCGGGCGTTGGCGGCATGCCGATCAAGTCGAGATAAACGCGTCGAACGATCGTATAAGGATCGGCAGGCGGCGACGGCTGCAATCCCGCATCGACCAACGAGCGATTGATAAATGCGTCGATCGGCGTAGAAGTGTCTGGCACGCCTGGCCCGATCATGGTTGGAACGGGCGGCCCGCTTGGCGGCACAAACGCCCAATGCGTTTCGTACTTCGCACCTTGATCGATCCAGCGTGCGAGCGTTTCGATCTGGGCCGGCGACAGCGGTTCGTGACGATCGGCGGGCGGCATTCGCACGTCAGCAACATCGGTCACCAGTCGTTTCCAGACTTCGCTTGCGCGATGGTCACCCGGTTTGATCGCTTGATATCCGCCGCGGTCGGTGAGTGCATCGGTCGCTTGGTCGAGTCGCAGATCGGCTTCGCGTGCCGCATCGTCTGGGCCGTGGCAAGTAAAGCATTTGCCTGCCAAGATCGGCCGTACCTCGCGTTGGAAATCGACCGGCCTGTCGCTTTGGGCAAACGCATCGCCAGCGGGCAACCATCCGAAAATACAGGCAAATACGATGCAAACGATCTTCACAGGCCACCGATAAAGCGGGCGCAGCGATCCAGAGGGAACAGCGAACAGCAGCATGACAACGATGCGGGAAAAAAGGAGCCGGGCAGAAACACAGACCGATCTATTTTAGCAAAAGGGAAACGGTTTGTTGCATGAATCGCCCCAAGGCGACCATACAGCGAATCCATCCGCCCTTTTTTCGTTACTCGCTCCCGCTCACCGAATGAGCGCCACTTCGACTTCTAACCCCGGTCCAAAACCCAACATTAACCAAGGGCGAGCGGTGTTTTCACTTGCAAATTGGTTCACAATGAAAACCATCGTTGGCGAGGACATATTGCCATGGCTGGCCAGTACCGATCGAGACGCAGCCAAATCGTCATCGGTCAACTGCAATGCGGTTTGCACACTGCGCAGAATCCGTGGCCCGCCAGGATGAACCGCCCATCCGGCAATTTCGCGAATTGTAAGGTTTTGACGAGCAAGCCATTGTGTCAAAAATGGTGATAACTGAGCTTCAATGATCCCGGGCACTTCAGCCGACAGCGTCATTTCAAACCCATGATCCCCAATGTTCCAAGACATCGCATCTTCCGAATCTGCGATCAACTTGGATCCGGTCGCGGCAATTTTGGGCAAGTGACAGTCGCTTTCGATTTCTGAACCAGAGATGACCATTGCCGCGGCGCCGTCAGCAAAAATCGCGTTGCTGACCACACGATCGGTTTCCCATCCATATTGATAATGCAGCGTACAAAGCTCGACACATACCAACAACACAATCGAGTCCGGATCTGCGGCGATCAATCCTCGTGCCACTCGCATCGCATTGATCGCGGCATGACACCCCATAAATCCGACTTGAACGCGTTGCGTTTCCCGGGATAAGCCGAGTTGATCGATCAGTTGGACATCCAGCCCGGGCGAATAAAACCCAGTGCAAGTGACAACAATTAAATGGGTGATTTTTGACGGATTGACCTTGGCTTCGGCAATCGCTTCGACCGCAGCAGATTTGGCCAGTGGCAGCGACTCTTGGGCGAACCGTCGGTTTCGCTCGCCCGTTGACGGCCCACGTTGATCTGGCGACTCTGCCTTCGGATAAAACGATTGGTCAAGCGGCGATTCGTCGCTGTACAACGCATCGCTTTCCAGCAGGACACTTCCGCGCCGCTTCACCGAACTCATTCGGTACAACGCCTCAAGGCCTCGGCCATTGCCCACGCCATTTCTAGTGGCTGGCGAACGGTCTTGATATTCGCCAGAGCCACCTGCTTCCGTTTCCCCCGAAAAAACCTCGCCGACGGCAACTGGTTGATCGACGCACAGCATTGTGCGAGCGAACTCAACCGAATTACTCTGGCTGACGCTGAACTGCGGCGATGCGATCCCAATACCGCGAATCGCAGCCTGGGGGGGGCGGTGTGTTTTGATCATGCTTCCACTATACCGTGCTGGCTCAGTTCCGCCCACGACTCGGCATGTGACAACCTTACTGGCGTCGCTGTAGTGGTCGACTTCAATTTCGTGACTCGGTAGGGTTCTGAAAGCAGAGAGCATTGCTGCAACGGTGACGACCTTAACACGTTTGCCGATTTTGACGCTTGGGTTCGTCAGATTCCGCCAGTGCGATCGTGCAACATGACTCTCGGCTCGACGCTGCAATGATTATGCTTTGCGTCTAACAACCGATCCGAAAGCCATTCATCGCTCTGGCGTTAGCCGCGATTCCCTTCGGTTTTAGACAAGGTTTTCAGCTTCGCCCGCGTCGAGCCAGCCCTCGATGCGGGGCCAAGCAACTTCTCAGCCGCTTCAACCGAAATCACGAACCGATAACCCGATGGTCATGCGAGTTAACAAAGCGGTCATCACTGCCGCAGCACCCGATCAAAATACAATTCCGCTGCAGCGATTGGTAAATCGCGACGGACGCGAAACAACAGCCCTGCAATTGATCATCGAAGAGACATTGTCGGCGGGCATCGAAGAGATCTGTGTGGTGATCCGACCGGGCGACTTAGCCGCCTATGAGGTCGCTTCGGGCGACCATCTTTCTTTAGTAAAGTTTGTCGAACAGCCTGAGCCGCTGGGGTATGCCGACGCGATCTATCGCGCGAAGGATTTTGTCGCTGGTCAGCCGTTCTTGCACCTTGTCGGCGATCATTTGCACATCAGTGGCATCAACCAACGATGCGCCGAACAGTTGGTAAGGGTGGCGTCAGAGTTTGAATGTTCGGTTTCCGCCGTTCAGCCGACACGTGAAAACAAATTGCCCTACTTCGGCATCGTCGCGGGTACCAATGTGCCTCGTTATGAGGGACTTTACGAAGTCAGTCGAGTGATCGAAAAACCGACACCGACGCTCGCCGAACAAGAACTGATAACCGCCGGACTTCGATCAGGACATTATCTGGGATTTTTCGGAATGCACGTCCTGACGCCCGGTGCGTTTGAATCGATCGAACAGGTCATGGATACGATCGCCAAAAGCGGAAACGGCACAAAGTCGCGCCCGTCGCTTTCCGATGCGCTCGCCCTGTTGCCCGCCCGCCAACGGTATCTTGCCTACCGAATCAAAGGCAGTCGTTACAATATCGGCATCCAATATGGTTTGCTGATGGCACAGTTGGCATTGTCGTTGTCCGGTCGCGATCGCGATCAAATCTTAACCGAGTTATTAGAACTGGTCGCATCGCGTCCCGGCAGCGGCGACGATTATTCCGATTCAGGGTCAATCTCCGATTCCGATTTAACCACGCCAGGAAAAGGGATCGAATGAACACGGTCTTCCCCAACCGGCTTGTCGAAATCATTGCGTCATCGATCGACGAGGTTCGCGATTCATCGATCGACGCGATTTGCGAAACGGCATCACTGGCCGAACTGCTGGATCACGCTAGCGCACTGGACGCTTTTCGCCGCAGCGAGCCGAATCTTTATCATCGTGTCCGCGCGCTGTTTTTCTTACAATCGATCTATCGTTATCATCTGCCCAAACGGTTGCCTGCGGATGATGCCGGATTGATCCCGTATGACGGTTACGAGCATCTGTTAGGCCGTCGGTTTCTGGAAGCAATCGACGTTTTCTTGCAACATCAACAAAACGTTGGACCAAGCGATTCGATCGCTAGCGCCTTAGCCGCCGCCTATCACCAACTCGGGTTTCAAACGCTGGCCGATCAGGTTCGGCGCAGTGTAAGAACCTTTCGCGGAAACCAGTGGATGTTTCGGCTAGGCCATCCCGCTGACCATCCGCTGCGATTGCGTCCTGAAATGCTGGCTGCCGATCCAGCAACTGGCACGATGCCGATCTTACGTGAACGTACCGCAGTGCGAATGGATTTTTCGCATAGCGCATGGAGCGATATCTTTTTTCTCGGCATGGATTTTCC
>DNWZ01000697.1 GCA_003506095.1 Planctomycetaceae bacterium
ACATCAATTTGACCAACCCGCCCAAGGCCGCGTCAGCCAGGAAGACCGGGGCGGCTTCCAAACTCGTCTCCGCCCCGCCGCGAATTGCGACCCCGACGTCAGCAGCAGCGAGCGCGGCCGAATCGTTGACTCCGTCGCCGACCATTACAATCGCCCCAGTGTGATCATTCGCTTGGATCCGCCGCAGTTTTTGCTCGGGCGACAAATCGCCCAACGCCAGCGCGGATTCGATTTTCAGCGAGCTTGCGACTCGGGCCACAGCCAGCGGATGGTCACCCGACAAAATCCCAACCCGCCAACCGAGATTCCGCAGCGATTCAACGGTCGCGGACGCATCGTCCCTTAATCCATCGGCAACGCCAAACACTTTCGGCAATTCGTCGTCGATCGCATAAACGATCGGGCTGGCCCCGTCGGCTGCCACCCGTTGGACCTCGTCTTGAATCGACAGCAAATCGACGCCCTGAGTTTTCGTGAATGCGGGTTTTCCGACAATGACTCGGCGACCGTTGACCACGCCGCTGATCCCGCCACCGGTCAATTGATCAATCTGTGTCGCGTCAAATGGTTCGGCGCCGCATTGATCGGCATAGGCCACGATCCCTTTAGCGACCGGATGAGCGCTGCCGCGTTCGATCGCGGCAACGAGGGCAAGAGCGTCGCGGTCGCCCGGCCAGTGGGTGACCGACAATTGTCCTTTGGTCAACGTGCCTGTCTTGTCGAACCAAATCGTGCCGGGCGTCGCAAGCCTTTCAAAGCAGTCACCACCTCGGACAAAAATTCGCCGCCGCGCGGCGCGTCCGATACCAACCGCCAAAGCTAACGGCGTTGCCAATGCCAATGCGCAGGGACATGCGACGATCAACAACGCGACCGAATGCGTTACTGCGATCGCCGGCCCGGTGGACCACCAAATCAGTGCGGTAATGAATGCCAGGATGATGACAACCGAAACAAACCACCCGCCAACGCGATCAGCCAATTGAACGACGGGTGCTTTATTCGCCGCCGCATCTTCCACCAAGCGCATCAACCGACCGACTCGCGATTGCACCCCTGCCGCACTCACCTTCACATCAATCGGCGATTGCAAGTTTGCCGTACCGGCTTCGACCACATCGCCGACGATGACCTCCACAGGAACGCTTTCACCGGTCAACAACGACCGATCGACCGCAGTCTGGCCAGCCACGACCGTCCCATCCGCCGGAATCCCCTGACCTGCGTCAACACGGATACGATCGCCGGCCACCAAATCCGCCACGGCGATCTTTCGAACCGCACCATCGGGGCCGACCAGTTGTGCCGTGCGCGGTGAGACTTGCATCAGCAAATGGACCGACTCGGCCGCGCGTCGCTGTTGGCGAAATTGCACCCACCGGCCCACTAATAATAAGAAAACCAGCATCGTGATCGAATCGAAAAACACTTCACCATAACCGGTGAACGCACCCACGATTCCCGCCACTGCGCCAACAACCAATGCCAATGCGAGTGGTAAATCCATATGCGGCGTGCGAGTTAACAGAGCTCCGATCGCACCGCGAATAAAGAGGCTGCCCGGCCCGAATACAGCCGCCGCTCCCAACCCCGCGCCTACCAATCGGAACAAGTTCGCATGCCCAACGGAAATACCTGAAAAATGCCCGGCATACAGCGCCACGGCGATCCACATCGCGTTCATCGCACAAAAGGCGGCCATCGCGATCCGCACCAGCAGTTGGCGATTCTCGGAAATCGCTGCTGCACCACGAGCGTTATCAATCAACGGACCGATGCGATATCCCAACCGGGCCATCCATCTGGCAATCTCGCTCAACCGGATTCGCTTAGGATCATAAATTAATTCGACACTATGATCGTTCATCCTTACACGAGCCGAGTGCCATCCGGGAACCAACGGCACCGATCGTTCGATCAACCAAGCGCACGCGCCACAGTGCAAACCACGGACGCTGCACGACGACGCGACCAAACCGCCACCGACTGCACGCGGCGCGGATTCTCCCAACAACTCGGTTTGATCCAATTCATCAAAAGGATCGTCACCTGTCTGGTCAGCCCGATTGACTGCCGAATCACCGGCGGAAACGCCTCCCGCACCCAATCGATCGCGAAGCGCGTAATAGTCTTCCAACCCCCATCCATGGATCAATTGATAAGCACCCAAACAGCCATTGCAGCAAAATGCCGGATCGCCAGCACGATCTGGTGGTGGCGACGGCAAACCACAATGCGAACAAGGCACCGATGTCGCTTTCCCAACAACTTTTACCGATTCGCGAGGCGGGGATTGACCACTGGAAAACGCATTCTCATTGCTAGCCCCATCAAACGCCGCGGGCACAGAATCGGAATCTCTTAACTCCGCTTCTTCACCCTCGGTTGAAAAGTTTATTGAAGAGTTCAAAGCGTCTTGACCTAAAAACCTCATGGTATTCTCACCATCGGTTTTTGATCAGACTTTTCCGATAGTCTCTTAGAATCAACCTCTGTCGGATCGCAACACGGCAACGGTTCACTGCTCAGCCCGGTTAGGATTCGCATCCAACCCGGATGCGTCAGCGATGAATCGTCATCCGCATAGCGCCGTGCCGCTTCGCCAAGCGGCAACAAATCGGTCGCAGCGCGTCCGCTGGCTGTGTAGATTCCGGTGATGATCAGTACGCCAGCGACCAACAGCGGCATCGCCGGTCGAAAGCGTGGCGAAACACCAACCGCACCAGCGACCAAGGCCGTCAACGCCGGTAGTGTCCCGATCCAAAAAGCGAACATCACCAACAACGCCACACCGACATTCCCGGTTGATGCGGCGACCAAAATAAATAAATACAACCAGCCACACGGCAACCAAGTGGTAATCAGTCCAATCGCAACGGCGCGAAGATTTATCGGCAACCGCACAATCATCGGTCGCAATCGCGAGATTCGCGATGAAACCCATAATGAAAATCTTTGCCCCAGATTCGGTCTGGACGCATTGCCGCTATCACGACCGGAAACCGATTGGGGTTCATTGATCGGGCGCAACCAATTCAATAACTTCCAAACACCCAAACCGACCATTGCTGAACCGCCGATGCGGGCTGCGGTTTGTTGCCATCCCATCCAATCGCCGCCGGTAGTCATCAGCCCACCAATCCAACCTGCCGCGATCCCCGCGAACGCAAACGTGATCAAGCGGCCGAAGTGATAACCGGCTAACCGGAACATCACATCGCGTCGCGAAGCGTTGGTTCCGCCGACTCCGCTAGCCCACAACGCCATCGGGCCGCACATGCCAACACAGTGCATGCTGCCTAACAGGCTGGTCACCAGAATCGCGGCGGCAAACGCAATCATTCCTCTGCGTCCGTTGCTGTGTCGCCACCAATATCGATCGTCTCTTGACGCCAATACGCTTCGTCTGGTCCGCGCAAAAGCGACAGTTCGACATCCCAAAGCCCAGGTTTTACCATCGGCAATTCAGCGCCGTATTTACCGGGGGAAAGCTCCTGCAACGCCATCGTCGCGACATCGACGCCGCGGGCATGATGATAGAACCGCACCGAAGCATTACCCCCGGTCACGGCATTGTCATCGGAATCAATAACCTCGATCGCGAACTCGCGTCCACGTGCTACGGAACTGATCTCGCCCCATTGAAACGCCGACTTCCATCCTAATTGGTCGCTTCGCTTGCGTCTGGCCAATTCGTCATCCCAATTGATTGCCCGTTCGTGGTAATCAGGCACAACCGCCACACTCGGATCACCAGTGGCAAGATTATATGCCAGACCGCCGATCACCAATTGCAGAATCAAGAACGCAACAACCACGCTGCCCCACAGCCAGGCCGAACGGGTCGCGCGCGACTTGTCTGGGTCTTCGTTTGCAGTATGCGATTGATGATTCTGCTGGTCCATTGATCCCGCCACCTTCTTATTTGTCGATCCGCTCACTACCTGACCGGTCCTAGCAAGCGATAAGTTTTCATTTGTGTGTTGCCCGATTGGTCGGAGATTTCCAAAACGGCATCCACGTGGCCAGATTGCGATGTCAGCCGGGCGTTAAAGTCGACTACGATTGGCACGGTTGCCGTTTCACCGGCCTTCAGTTCTAGCCCCGCTGGATCGAGCACTTCCAAATTCACCGAAGTCGGTTCAATCGCTTTGATGATATAAACCTGATCCACACCGCTGCGGTTAACCAGACGCAAACGTAACGTGTTGCGGACTTCTGTGCTGCTGATTCGCGTAAACGGGTTACCAGGGGCTCTGGTCATTTGGGCATCAAACGCGTACTTCCCGCCAAGTATGTATAAGAATAAGCCGCCGACGACCAATAAGATCAAGGGATAGATCATGGTGCGGGCACGCAGCAGTCCCTGTCCCTTGCCGTCGATTCCGTCTTGCGAATCGTATCGGATCAGACCTTTGGGAAGTCCGACCTTTTCCATCACGTCATCACATGCGTCGATGCACTGGGTGCAATTGACACATTCCAATTGCAAGCCTTGTCGGATATCGATCCCGGTGGGACANNCTGTTTTTTTGTTGATCGACGGAGCGATCAGCGACGATTGGCAGTGGGTCGCGTCGGCCTTTCTTTCGAGGTTCACCGCGGTTGTAATCGTAAGCGACGATCATCGACTTGCGATCCAACATTACCGATTGAAATCGGCCATAGGGACACGCGATCAGGCAAAGTTGTTCGCGGAAAAACAGAAAGTGATACAGCATCAGCCCGGTGGTTACCGCCATCACAAGAAACGCGGTCGGATGCTCCCATGGCGGCGTTTGAATCCAACGCGACAGCGATTCGACACCGACAAAGTATGCCAAGAAAGTGTGCGCTAGAAACATACAGACGACCAAGTAAACCAACCAACGAGCCAAACGCAGCGCCCCAGTGACTTCCCGTTTCGGCTTGCCCCCTTTGCCGGTCGTGCCCTCAAAAAAACGGTCGATCGGCCGGAACAAAAACTCCATATAAACCGTTTGAGGGCACCCCCAACCACACCACAATCGTCCGCCCAGCGCGGTCGCTAACACGATCGAGAAAAAGACGAGCAACATACCCAGCGCCAGCAACAGCGTATCGGTCGGCAGGAACGTTGTTCCCAAAAGCGTGAACTCGCGAGACGCAACGTCCAGCAGGATCGGCGGTTTGCCACCAATGCTCAAATGTGGCATNNAGAATAAAGATCGCTGCCAACACAAAGCCAACGACGCGACGACGCTTCCAAAGTTTCCCCTTGGCCAGCAGCGGATAGAGCCAACGACGCGAGCCATCGCTTTCGAGCGTGCTGAGTACGTGCTCGGGCGACGCCAGCATCGTTTGGTCTTGCGGTTGCTGGGCTGAAACCGCCTGAGACGATAAAACCGTCTTCGATTCGCTGGCCTGCTTTTCGCAAGTCCCGTTTTTTCCGTTTTCGCACTTGCCACAGCAGTCGTCGCTGGCTTGTGGCAATCCCTTTGCAGGTGGCGATGAAGAGCTTTCCATTTTCGCTTATTTCGACAATTCGGTGCCGAATAGTGTTCCAGCGGGCGAG
>DNWZ01000756.1 GCA_003506095.1 Planctomycetaceae bacterium
AAGTGTTGTTAATGGATTCGAAGCTTCTTCGTTTCCTCACTACCGTGGAAATCATAACCCGCTTCTTGATCCATCCTTGCCGGGTAATGCATCTGTAAATTGGCCGGTCGTAACGCCTCGCTTGGTGCGACTTGCCATGTTTAATAATTCGGACGCTCTTCGAGTGTTTACTCGTGAAGAAGCTTACCAGGTGGCGGAAAATCAAGACGACTTACCGCTGCTTCGCCCTAAGGACCGGAGTTTGAATGCATCGCTAAGTGGTTTCGCTATTCGTAATGGTAGTGATTTGGATTATGGCAAGAGGCTTGTTACGGGCGATTTGAGTTGGTTTGCGACCTTAACGCCGAACTCAAGCAGCGCATTCGAACGTTTTGGCAACTTATCAATAGTGGTTGTCAAGAAGAGGGAACGTCTTTTTGACTTTCCGGCAAATCAAGTTCTGCTTGCGGAAAATAATGCAAACTCCGAGAGGTTGGCATTAGTTACTGAGTTTTCTGGGTTTCAGGCTGGCTCGGGCGGAAGTGTAACGCTTGTGAGTACGTCATCAGTAAAATCTACAATTCCACCGGGAAGCTGGTTAATGCTTTCGCGAAACGGGCTATCCGGGCCAAGACACCGCTGGTACCGGGTCGGTGGAGTTGACGGAGAGCCTCAATTCGGGGTGGCATCCGATTTTGGCGTTACGCCTTTGGTTCCTGCGCAGACAACACTTTGGCAACGGCGAGTGTTACTCGACGGACCCGATTGGGCATTCAGTGCATTCAATACGTCCGAGCCCATCAACTTTACGTACGCTACCTTAGGCGAAGGTGTTGTCTCGGTAACGGAGCGAACCGTTCGTATTCGTAATTGACAGCCTTTCAAGATATCTAGTCTCCGCTATCACCAATTCGTTTTGTTAGTGTTCGATCATGTCTAACTGCAAGCCAATGCCAAAGCGCGGCGTGATATTATTAGTAGTGATTAGCGCACACGCGTTTTTCAGTATTCTAATTGCTACTTACCTAATATTCACACGCGACTCCCGCCAGTCGTCTTTTGTATTGGCGAGTCGAACCTATCGTGCGCCAGATGTGAAGGACTTGCTTGACGAGTCCTTGATGCTTCTGGTCCGCGGAACGGATGATCCAAACAGCCCGTTCTATGGCGAAGACCTGCTCAGCGACTATTATGGACGCCGGGACAGCATAGAAGACTTCAATGTCGCAAATGAAAACATCACACCCAACTCACTTCGTCATGTAGGTGGCGGATATGTTCAATTCGTCGTCAATTGGTCTGCGGGGCGCCCCATCAATCAATTACTTGACGACCTTTACACGGGACGACTTATAACGTTTCTTCAAGGTCCTCTTGAAAACACGACATTTCGCGTCGTGAGATCAAGGGTAATTCCGCCAACTGCTAGTACGCCTCCTTACGATGCTCTCTATATCCACTTAGATGATAGTTTGCTTGACAGAAATGTTGTCGGATTAGTCAATCAATTGCCGGTTACCATTGAGATCCGCAAGCTTCTTTACGGAACGCCGGATCTCGTTAACTCAGTCGGCAACTCAACTGTTGGCTTTAGTCTGCACATGAACGGAATCCCTCGTAACTCGCCTGGCATTGGGTTTGCCGGCACGAACCTTGGACAGACTATTAATCCCTCCTTGCAACCGCTCCCCCTGGTTTCTCCGCCTCGAGTAGCTGGCTTGCCGAATGTCCCAGTGAGCTTTCAGCCGAATAAGTTGCCGATTCTTGACAATCACCTAAAAAACAGTTTTACCGGTGACTTCGACGAAGACTACGACGCCGCCGATTTCTCAAATTGGTTTTTAAGTTTTACAAATGAGGATGGAACCGTTATCCCCTCGTTTCATCGACCAGCAGTTATCAACTACTTGCTAAATGAAATGGATTGGACGTCTGCGGACGCAATATCTTTCTCCCAAGCATTGGCTAGTATTTCGCGGGCAACATTCCGCCCGTTGCCAATTGGGCGCGGCGAGTTCGGGAATCTGAACCCAATTCACCCTTTGTTTAGTGGTGGATCAAAAAACTATGCATTGCGCACTCCGGTGGAGCTTCGTGCAGCACCAAATGACGCAGTGCGAAGGCGTCGCTTCGACCAATTGGCGCGAGCTTTGATACGGGATTCGGATCCTGATAATCAGTGGGATGTCGATAATAGTGGGGACGGTAAAAGAGACAGTATTTGGATGGATGTTGGTTTACCGGTAATTACTTCTCCGGAAGGGAAGTTGATCAAGCCTCTTATCGCTACGCGAATTGAAGACTTAAGTGGCCGCCTGAACCTAAACGCGCACGACAATGTAACTACGTCTAGTAATGTCGCTGGCGTTTCCAGTCGACGCGCCAATTGGGCAGGAACTAGGGGCGCGTTTGATGATGCTGCGAATAATCGCTCGGTTTTTCAAGGCATCGGTTATGGCCCGGCTGAAATTCGTTTACCACCAGTATCCGACTCAGGAATTTTCGCTAATTTTGCGCCGATTCAAAGTTTGATTGTAAGTCGCTATGCATCACCAGGTGGGTTTAATGTGCCGGGTCGACCAGGTGCCGACGTTTTAGATACCCTTCGTTTCGGATGGCGCCCTCCAGCATTTACAGCAGGTTCTGGCTACGGGGCTTCAATGGATCCGTTTGGCCGTGGCGGTGTTGCGATCGGTCGGAGCGGGCATCTTGTAGCCGCAATCTCTGGGCGCGAGCATCTTGCAGGAACCAACCCACCTCTAGATCGTATCAACGAAGTATTAAACGATCCTTACGAAAGTGACCCGTCAGGCAATTTAAGTGGCGACTCGCCGTTCCATTTCTCTGAACTTGAACCGTTGCTACGGGCAAGAGACTTTGATATTGAACTGCTTCCGCAACGACTACGCGGTCCGTTGTTTGACATTCTTCGTAATCACCCCGAATTGGCCAATGTCTTTACAACGTACAGCACGTCCGACGACAGCCCCGTAATGATGAGTTCGATTTTGCAATCTACTTATCGCACATTAGTAGCAGAATTAGGTGCGGGCTTGTCTAAAGGGCAAATTGAGCAATTGTTGCCACCAGAACTGCGCTTAAACCGAAAGTTCGATGTAAACCGACCTTTCGGTAATGGTGTTGATGATGATTCGCTTAATACGCAACCGGGTTTCGGTATAGTAGACGAGCCACGCGAGACCGCCCCAGGCGTTCTCCTCCCAACAACGGCTGGCTCTCCACTAGGTAATGTCGCCACACCCGCGGCGAACGTTGCCGGAATGTTTTCTACGGGTTGGTCGGAGGTCCAGGCTTACGGCGTTTCGCCTTTATCGGGTCAGGCTGTCCCGGTGGCTTACAATGCCGCTTCTGCAACCGATGCTCGCGTGCCTCGTTACACATTATTCAATGGCGACGACGAAGCTGTTTATCAACCGACAAATCCCGGATATAAATATCCATTTGACATTGAACGCTTAGCAGATGGCACTCAACTAGGCCGCCAATTGACTTCCCGGCAGCTGTACGCGCGCCATCTTTATGTTTTGATGATGTTGCTAACTAGGGATTACAATGTTTTCCCGTCGATGGCAAGCACATTTGATCCACCAAGAACAGAAGCCGCGGTCGATTTTGCCTTCTTGAAAGCCCGTAGAATTGCCCAGTGGGCTGTCAATGTCGTTGACTATCGCGATCCGGACTCGATTATGACTCGCTTCGTTTTCGACCCAAATCCTTTTGATGGGTGGTCCCCTCCGAGCGAACAGGAAATAGCACTTAATCCTCTCATGCAGCGAAACGTTGTTTGGGGTGTCGAATCGCCCGAACTGATCTTCTCCGAAAGTCTCGCGTTTCATGATGTTCGAGTTAGAAGCACGAACCGGGCGAATACGACCGGTGGTCCTCGTGACGGCGAGACGGACACTCTTAAAAACCTTGGCGATCCTATGGAGGATCAGAGCACCGACCAGGTGCGGAAGCCCGAAGGATCGCTGTTCCTCGAACTTTACTGCGCCCGGTCGCAGGTGATTGGTAATCCCGAACAGTCGACCAAGCCGGGAGTTCCGCGTGAATTGTACAATATTGATTTGGCTTCAGGGGTAGCGGAACTCGATCTTGACCGCGAGGCGCCGCCTCGTCCCGGGGCCAATCGCGGTGCACCGGTATGGCGGATCGCAATCAGCGAGCGGCACGACGCTACGAATCCAAATGGGGTCGACCCTAACTTGACGGACCCTCAGAGACTACGTGAGAGCTATCCAGACAGCTTTTCACCAGAGACCGCTCACCCCGATGAACTCGGGCCGGCGCGCCCGTTTGCCGATCAGTTGAAGTACGATCGTTACATTTGGTTTCGCAGTTTCGCCAATCGAAATGAGATCGAAACGTTGATTAACAGCAACGCGATTCGTGGCAACGAAAACGTGCTGATGGAAGCGGACGCGGTCTTCTTCGCACCTGAAGCCGTCGCGTTGAACCAGCGATCTAGCAACAATGCGATCAATACGATGCGGCAACTGCAGCCTGGGCAATTTCTTTCGTTGGCACCACGGGAAGTTACTTATATCGGTTCGACGCGAACGAATCTGCCCAGCACCCATCGTTTCGAAATTATCGACAACGACGCGACAAATCCAACCGATGACCTCGAAGTGAGCCAATGGGGAGTTGTTCAATTCAACCAGAACAATCAGCGGACGACCCCGTTGTTGGGACCAACGAATCACCACACTGCTTCACTTCCGATGATCATCGGCGCTATTAGACCTGCGGGTTGGAACGCAAACTCGTTTGAGAATGGTTACATAGGTCTGAACATTTCCGAGCCGCTTGCAAACGCTTATTACCCGCCAACAACGCTCCAGTATAATGGCGCAACAAACAACGCGACTGTCCCACAGGGTGTCGATTATCCACTGTTCGATGCTTATCTTGATCTGTCTTTGGCGGACAATACCGCCCGAGATATACCTGCGGACGTCGAGTTCAATGCGAACCGTATCCCCAATGATGGAAACGATCCCATATTGGGCACATTGCCAAACTATTGCACCGCTTTTTTACAACGACTTGCCGATCCAACCGTTCCATACGACCCATTGTTTAATCCGTATCGAACGATTGATTGGTTGACAATCGACTTGACGGTCTTTAGTGGCGAGGAAGTTGAATCGACGGTAACAAGTCTGCCCGTGGAATATGCTCTCCGCAGTCGCCAGCGTAACGGTTTTATTGGCATGAATGCACAAAATGCGTTGTTCTCCAACGAGACCAACGAGCCAATAGATTCAACAGCGACGATTTTACTGGGAGGCGATGATTACTTCACGGTGAACTCGCCTCTGCCGGTCTTCAGCCTACAGAATTCGCTAAGCTTTCTGAATACCGACACATCTGCTTCGGGCGCGGTTAATGGTTTGACCGGGCAATCGAACCCTGGTTTCCAGGGATTTTCGTCGAGCATTGGTTCGGATCCGGCGGCGGCGAACGTTGTGGGCAACGACCGCAATTTGCCGAACATTCCCTATGCGGTTCACCCCTGGCTCAACCGACCGTTTGCGACACATTTCGAGTTGATGATGGTTCCAGCATCATCCGCAGGTCGATTGTTCGAGGAGTTCTCCATAAATGCGTCTGGAGGAAATCCGGGCATTTACCCAAGTGGTGCTGCAGTAAACGCACAAATTTTTTATGGACCATTTCGTCATCTGTTGAACTTTTTTCATTCACACCGAACTACTACGAGCGGTCTTGAAGCGGGTTATTTGTTTGACTTGATCCATACCCTCCCAAGATTCAAAGGAGAAGTTGATGTTATTGAGCCATCAAGCTTAAACCTACAAGGGACAAACCCTGCAGCCGGCAATGACGCTATCTTCAGGTCGTCACTGCGCCCTCCTTTTAGCATTAGTTATAACAATCAAAGAATTGGGAAGATTAACCTTAACTCTATTTCAGATTTTACGGTCTGGGCAGGCTTGATGCAGGGGCATATGAACCAGGCCGAATTTGGCAGTATTTCCGGCACGTTGGGGAGTGCAGATCAGTTGTCGTATGAAAATTTTGTTTTAAATCGCCGAGGGTATGCGAATGACATGACTGCAGCTGTTCCGTTACCTGCGACAGGAATCGGCAGTATCCCGCTAAATTATGATCCTGCCAACTTGCATCATCGATACCCAACTAATTTTCTGGGAGCATTCCGAACAGGTTCGGCAGCGAATTTGTTTCCAAGTCTTCGTAATCCCGCTGCCGAGTTCGTGTCAAGACGAAGATCGGCAAATAGTGGGCTATTGAGAATGAACGTATTGGCTGAAGCTGATAACGTGGGCGCGACCGCAGGCATGGATGTTTCTAAGTGGGTACGAGCGTTTTCGCAATTGCCTGATCAGGTCCACGAAAACCGCGATCGAAACGCGTTCGTGCGATATCAAACCTTAATGAGAATGCCTAATCTTGTGGCGGACAACTCACAGATGTTTCTGATTCGCACGACAATGGGCTTTTTTGAAATCGATACCAACGGCAACTTGGGACGAGAGTACAACGAAGAACTGGGCCAAAACCAGCGACATAAAGCTACTTACGTTATTGACCGATCGAAGGAAGTAGGCTTTATACCCGGACGCAACTTGAATGCTCGCAATGTTGTTTTGTATGAAAGCTATTCACAATGAGAATTAAATTACATAGCTCAGTCTCACTATATCGATCAGACGAACGCGGTTCACGGCATGGCTTTACATTAATTGAAATGTTGATCGCCATGGCTGTCACGCTTCTCTTGTCGGCAGCGCTCGCGACCGGCTTCGCTTACGTTGGCCAGAATATTAAGGATGGACGTGGTGACGTTTTACTTTCTAGCCAACTACGAGATGTTACAACTCGGCTTCGCAATGAGCTTGACTATTTGACAGTTCAGCTCGATCCAACTGCTCGCGATGATG
Organism: Planctomycetaceae bacterium; assembly: GCA_003506095.1. Lineage (GTDB taxonomy): Bacteria > Planctomycetota > Planctomycetia > Pirellulales > Pirellulaceae > UBA6163. The sequence continues at coordinate 6,927 of DNWZ01000756.1, forward strand.
GAAAACAGGGGTATTTCCTCTACTACGAAGGTCCCGTCACTGATGCAACCTCCGTAATTTTTGGTGTTGAAGAAGATGGCGCAAACAAGCAGGTTTTGCCAAGCGGGCGTTATGGTGACTTTGACGACTATCTCGCATTTACAGCGGTTGCAACCGGGGACAAATGGTTTACAGGTAAAGTACCAAGGTTTATTTTAGACCAGAAGACAGCTGAGAATAACGCGATCGCCAGTGGCACTTTCGATCCACGCGTCGACTACTACAATCAGGCTGCTTTCGATGGCGACCCATGGGATCCGGTGGTAATTAGTTCAAAGTATGCCGAGATTATTTACTTTGCGAGCCCGGAGTACGAAGCGGGTTCGTTACCGGGGTNNGCGGGGGCCCCGACTTACGTCGACGCCGATGGCGATGGGTTTCCGGATCGACTTAGGTTACATCGTCGGGTTTTACTGATCCGACCTGATTTGAATCTTGCACATGGTAGCTTGCGTAATTGGCCGCCGCCAACTGGCGGAGCACCCGGGCAGTGGCAAAGAAACTATAATGGCGTCGAGTTTATGCTTGCCGACGCGTATCCTGGTGCTGGAGATTCTTGGCTTTATGGTATGGCTGCACCGCATCAACAGTGTGATTTGTCGCTCCGTAGGGTACTGGACGATAACGGAGTTCCAACATTGCGTGTGGCTGCCAATTCGCTACCGGACTTGGCGCTACCACACAATCGTTTTGCGCACGTTCGTGCTCGCGCGGATCAAGTCGGTTTGTCAAACTCACCAATGCCAAATATTAATCAAACAACCACGATGCCGATTTTGGCGCTCGGCGCTCCAGCGACGATCTTAACGCGGGTAAGTGTTGGAGGAACAACGATAGCTCCCCCCGGATCGAATGCACTGTCTCCATCGCCATATGTTTTACCGCAACGCTGGAGCGGCTTTATAAGGCCGGAGTTTGTTCTCGGGATGGATTTGGCGCATTTTGATAGTCCGGACGATTCGTGGGGACGTGAAAGAATCGGCGAGGACATGATCGCGAATAATCTAATTGGGTTTGATATTAAAGTTTTTGATCCTGAAGCAATCTCTATAACTACTTCTAGTGGGCTTTTGGCTACACCAAATGACGCAGGTTATCGAGAGGCATTGATCGAATATTCTGCGGCGCCAAATGTTAGTAATCTGATTCGAGGCAGTTTTGTCGATCTCGCCTACCCTGTTTTAGCGGGCGGATCGCTGCGCGGTTGGCGAAATACGTTACCGCTTCATAGGCTATCCACGGGTGCTTCTCCCGCAGTTCGACGCGCTCTGTTAACCACACCCTTTTCAGGCATAAAGGGTTTCCCAACGCCTACAGATCCAGCACAAAATGATCCCGCCCAAACTTATACGGATTCTCTTTACCGTTCTGGGCGTGTTGTCGTTGTTGGCGGTGCAATTCGACTTTTTCAACCTGCTTTTGATACATTTACCAATTACTACGAATCCGATGGTCGGGTCCAAGGATTCGTACGCCCAGGACTTCCAGTAACTGCTGCAATCGTTGGCGGGGGAGGATCTGGAACGCGGTGGACGGCGTCGAGCGATTTAGCTTTCGTTGATTTGGGGACAAACGGTATTGACGACGATGGTTTACTGGGCGCTGATACGGACTATGAACGCGAAACTTTAGCTCCGTTTCAATCAATGGCACCGGCAATACAGATTTCTGTCCGGTTAGAAAATTTGGAGAATCGACAGTTTAAACAGAGTTCAGTTGTCTATCGGGATCCCAAATAAACTTGAACTTAGGTAGGTATCGCTCGCTAAAAAACTGAATGCGAATCTCTGGTGCACTACCAGTCTATAATTAATCTAAGTATCGATTCGGATTGAAAACCCGACCAACCGCCAATTACACCAGATGTCGGTGGTTCATAA